>CAXTDH010000065.1:0-10039 GCA_964242405.1 uncultured Rhizobacter sp.
GCATCGAGATGGCTCTGGAAGCGGGCGCCTGGGCAGGGATGGTCACCTCGCGCCGCGGCCGCCCGACCGAGGGCGCGTTCAAGCCGGAAGATTCGCTGGCACCGGTCGCCAAACGCCTGGGCGAACTGCTGGCCCGCGAGGTGCCGGTCGTCGCCGACTGGGTCGACGGCGTCGAACTCGCGCCGGGGCAGCTCGTGCTGCTCGAGAACTGCCGGGTCAACAAAGGCGAGAAGAAGAACGACGAAGCGCTCGCGCGCAAGATGGCCGCGCTCTGCGACATCTTCGTCCACGACGCCTTCGGCACCGCCCACCGCGCCGAGGCCTCGACCTACGGCATCGCCCAGTTCGCGCCGATCGCCTGCGCCGGCCCGCTGCTCGCGGCCGAGATCGACGCGGTGACCCAAGCGCTGGCGAACCCGAAGCGGCCGCTGGTCGCGATCGTCGCCGGCAGCAAGGTGTCGACCAAACTCTCGATCCTGCAGAGCCTGGCGCGCAACGTCGACCAGTTGATCGTCGGCGGCGGCATCGCCAACACCTTCCTGCTGGCGGCCGGCCTGCCGATCGGCAACAGCCTGGCCGAGGCGAGCCTGGTCGACGAGGCGAAGGCGGTGATCGCCGCCATGAAGGCACGCGGCGCCGAGGTGCCGATCCCGACCGACGTGGTGGTCGCGAAGGCGTTCAGCGCCGACGCCACGGCGACCGTCAAGGCCGCTGCCGATGTCGCGGCCGACGACCTGATCCTGGACATCGGCCCGGAGACGGCCAAGCGCCTGGCCGAGCAGTTGAGAGCTGCCGGCACCATCGTCTGGAACGGGCCGGTCGGCGTCTTCGAGTTCGATGCCTTCGCCCACGGCACCGAGGCCATCGCCCGGGCGATCGCCGAGTCGCCGGCGTTCAGCATCGCGGGCGGCGGCGACACGCTCGCGGCGATCGCCAAGTACGGAATCGAGGCCGACATCGGCTACATCTCGACCGGCGGCGGGGCTTTCCTGGAAGTGCTCGAAGGCAAGACGCTGCCGGCGTTCGAGATTCTGCAGAAGCGGGCAGCAGGTTGAGCGAGGTGCTGCGTCATCAATTGATATATAATTTGTATATACAACCCTTAGCATCAATATGACACCACCTGCCAACACACTGCTGTTGAAGTTTCGCGCCAAGGACACCCGTTTTGGTGTTACGCGCGGCACGGTCAAGGCGCTCGCGGCGGAGCTCGACACCAGTGAGACGGCCGTCGTCCACATGGCGCTGTCGAAGCTGGCAGAAGAGATGTTGCCGGCGTATGAGCAGGATCAGGGGCCTTTGACGGGCGACGAGCTGAACCGTGTTCGGCGCTTAGGTAGGGCGTCGCTGCCCAAGGGCAAGTTGCTAGGCGAATCCAGCTTGTTTTGATCAATGCCACTTGGGCCTTGCCGGTCGTTGGCGACTTCCTCTGGTGCCATTTTCCTGAACTGCCTGATACCTCACCAGGCCCCAAACCGAGGCCAGCCCTGACCGTCAAGGTAACGCTCAGGGCAGATGGCGCATCCATCTCGGTAGCCTACGGAACGTCACGTAGTCTCGACCGGCTCCGCTCCGGAGAATTTGCGATCCGCAAAGCGGATCACCCGACAGCCTATGCGCTGGCCGGCTTGTCGTACAACACCAAATTTCATTTGAAGCGCATCGTGGAATTGCCGTGGACGGCCGACTTTTTCAAGGTTCCGCCCCGGGCCGGTCACGGCCAGACGCCCAAGTTGGGGACGCTGCATCCGTCCATGATGCGAGCGGCGAGGGCGGCATACGAGGCGGCGACGGCTCGTTGAGTGTCGAGCGGAACGTTGGTTGCGGCGAACGACGCCATCGACGACACGAGCTGATAATCAGCACAGGCCGGTGAGTGATGCTCTGCAGCGAAACAACCCGGCCCAGACAATGCAAAGCCTCATGGATCTGAACTCGCCCCGCGCCACCAAGATCGTCGCGACGCTAGGCCCGGCGTCGAGCACGCCCGCCATTCTCGAGCGGATGATCCTCGCCGGCGTCGACGTCGTCCGGCTCAACTTCTCGCACGGCAAGGCGCAGGATCACATCGACCGGGCGGCGCTGGTCCGCGAGGTGTCCAAGCGCTGCGGGCGGGAGGTGGCGATCATGGCCGACCTCCAGGGCCCGAAGATCCGGGTCGGCAAGTTTCAGGGCGACAAGACCATCCTCGAGCCGGGCCAGCAATTCATCCTCGACGCCGGTACCAGCGAGCTGGGCACCAACGAACGCGTCGGGCTCGACTACAAGGAACTCCCGCGCGACGTCCGCCCCGGCGACACCCTGCTGCTCAACGACGGGCTGCTCAAATTGACGGTCGACGCGGTGTTGGGCGACGAAGTTCACACCACCGTCGTCGCCGGCGGCGAGCTCTCCAACAACAAGGGCATCAACAAAGCGGGCGGCGGCTTGACGGCCCCGGCGCTGACCGGCAAGGACATGGAGGACATCCGCACGGCGATGGGCTTCCAGTGCGAATACCTGGCGGTGAGCTTCCCGAAGACGTCGACCGACATGGAAATGGCGCGGCAACTCGCCAACATGGCCGGCGAACCCTGGCGCCACAAGCCGCAGATGATCGCCAAGATCGAGCGCACCGAGGCGATTCCCGCGCTCGAGGCCATCCTGAAGGCCTCCGACGGCATCATGGTCGCGCGCGGCGACCTGGCGGTGGAGGTCGGTGCGGCGGCGGTGCCGGCGCTGCAGAAGCGCATGATCCGCATGGCGCGCGAGATGGACCGGGTCGTCATCACCGCGACGCAGATGATGGAGTCGATGATCGTCAACCCGGTGCCGACGCGCGCCGAGGTGAGCGACGTCGCCAACGCCGTGCTCGACGGCACCGACGCGGTGATGCTGTCGGCCGAGACGGCGGCCGGGCGGTACCCGGTCGAGACGGTCGAGATGATGTCGGCGATCTGCGTCGAGGCCGAGCGGGCGGAGGAGATCTCCTTCGACGCGGCCTTCACCAACAAGACCTTCGGTCGCATCGACCAGTCGATCGCGATGGGCGCGCTTTTCACCGCCCACCACCTCGGCTGCAAGGCGATCCTGGCGCTGACCGAATCGGGCTCGACGGCACTCTGGATGAGCCGGCACAAGATCCATGTGCCGATCTTCGGCCTGACCTCGCAGGTCCGCAGCCAGCGGCGCATGGCGCTCTACCGCAACGTCCGGCCCCTCCTGATGCCCAACTTCGCGGACCGCGACCAGGCGCTCGCCAGCGCCGAGGCGCTGCTGGTCGAGCGCGGCATCCTCAAGCCCGGCGACACCTACGCCATCACCTGCGGCGAGCCGATGGGCTACCCGGGCGGTACCAACATGCTGAAAGTGTGCCGGGTGGGTTGAGGGTGCCGGCTCATTCGATCTCGATGGTCGCGGTGACCAGCGTGCCGGCGCTGTCCTGGCCTCTGATCCGCAACCGGCAGTTCGACAGCGCGCCCGAGCAGGTTTCGCTGCCGCGCCTCAACCGGAGCGAACCTTCCGCCGTGGCTTCGACGGAAAAGAGTGCGTCGCGCCTGCCTGGCAAGGCGACGCGCGACTGGTAGCTGTAGTCCACCGCATTGACGGCGAGATAGCGGCCGGTTCCGCCCCTCACCTCGATGTCGACGATGGCTTGCGCCGCAGCGGCCAGGACCTTGCTCGACAGCGCGAGGGTCAGGGGCTCGACGGGCGCCGTGGCGAAGCGCCAGCCGACCGCGAACGGCACGCCGGCGAGCGTGCCGGTGACGCGGGCGATGTGACCGGTGCCGGCCGCCAGGGGCGCGAGCGGGATCACGAAGGCGTAGTTGCGCAGCGGCTGGCCGTTGTCGGTCCGCCGGCTCAACAGGCGCGTCGCGACGGCGACGCCTCGGTCATCTTCCAGCGTGAACGACGATATCGCCAGGGCGGCAGTGGCGGCGATGCTGACCGGAAAGCCGACCCGCTGCCCGGCCAGGTCGGGCAGCGGGTTCGGGATCTCGTGGGCGACCCAGTCGATCGGCGCGGCAGTTTCACCGGCGGCCGGGTAGACGACCAGTTGGTTCGGCGCCGGTCCGAAGGCGGAAGCGGTGCCGCCGAGGACGACCACATGGTGCGCCGGCAAGCCGCGGCCCATGGCCGTGCCGGCGACCGCGAAGTCACCGAGCTGCGCTTGTCGGTGGTAGGGCGCTTCGATCAGGGCGTCGCTGGTGTCGGCGCCGTGCGTCGTCGTCGCGTAGGCCATGTTCTCCGTGACGGAGGCGCCGGCGTGGCCGTGCGCAGCGGCGCGGGCGCCCGGCGTCGCGCCGCTGAAGCCGGGCTTGTGGGGCGACTCGCCATGGCCCTCTGACAAGTAGCTGTCATTGGTCGCCAGATAGCGAAGGTGGGCAGCGGCGGCACGGTCGAGCGCGGCGTCGCGGGCCAGCGGCGAGAGGCCGAGTCGGCTGCGCAGGTGGTTGGTGCGGTCGAAGGCGCGGGTCGCCTGGTCGGGCGTTGCCGGCGGAGCCGATGGGGATGGCGATGGGACTGGCGAGGCCGATGGCGATGTCGATGTCGATGTCGATGTTGATGTTGATGTTGATGTCAGTGCCGATGCCGGTGCCGATGCCGATAGCGATCGCCGGTAGATGGACACGATGGCGACGCCGTCCGGCTCCGCGGGCACGGTGAGAGGCTGCTCTCGCGAGGACGACACGACTCTGATACCAAAATTGCCTCGCGGCTCGCCGGAATCGTCTCCGACGGTGCCGGCCAAGGCCCGTGACGTGACCAGCAGGATCAGCAGCAGCGAGCAGGTGCCGGTCTCGAGTGCTGCCGGCATGGGTCGGTTTCGTTCTCGTGGGGGTAGAGGTAGGCGGGCCGTGGCGGCCGTTCTTCGATTCACCGGTGCTGGCCCGACTGGAGATCGCCGCTGCAGGCGCAACTGGAGATCGCCGTCGCCGGTCCGTCTGAAGATCATCGGACGGCTGAGGGCGCTTCGTCATCGGCTGTCGCCGCAGCCGCCTCGTCTTCCGGTCGGATTCGTCATGCCAGGGCGCCTTTCGTCGGGCCGGTCGATCGCTTCCAGCCCCGATTCGTCTCTGTTCCTTGCGAACGAGGACGGCGCCACAATGGCAGTCACCGCCACGCTCCACCGCCGTCGTCGCGCGCTCGCCGCTGTGAGCGTGTCGACCCACCGCTGGCCTTCACGGAACCCGCCGATGGATCCGATCCTCCCCACGCTGACCGTCGCCGCCATTCGCCAGGCCGCCGAGCGCCTGCGCGGCGAGGTGATCGCCACCCCCTGCCTGCCGTCGCGCACGCTCTCGGCCCTGCTCGGCTGCGAGGTCTTCCTCAAGTTCGAGAACCTGCAGTTCACCGCGTCGTTCAAGGAGCGGGGCGCGCTCAACAAGATGGCGCAGCTGACCGCCGCCGAACGCGCTTGCGGCGTGATCGCCGTGTCGGCCGGCAACCATGCGCAAGGTGTCGCCTACCACGCGCAGCGGATGTCGATCCCGGCGACGATCGTCATGCCGCGCTTCGCGCCGGCCGTCAAAGTCGAGCGGACGCGTGGTTTCGGCGCCCGGGTGGTGCTCGAGGGCGACACCTTCGACGATGCCCGCGCCCACGGCCTGCAGCTCGCCGCCGAGCTCGGGCTGACGATGGTCCACCCTTTCGACGATCTGGCGGTGATCGCCGGGCAGGGCACGATCGGCCTCGAAATGCTCGCGGAGCAGCCGACGATCGACACCCTGGTGGTCGCGATCGGCGGTGGCGGGTTGATCTCCGGCGTGGCGACCGCGGCCCGCGCCCTGCGGCCCGACATAAGCGTCGTCGGCGTCCAGACCGAGCGCTTTCCGGCCGCCTGGAACGCGCTGACCGGCGGCGCCCGCGAGGTGGCGCAGGCGACGATCGCCGACGGCATCGCCGTCAAATCGCCGGGCGCGCTCACCCTGCCGCTGATCCACCGCCACGTCGACGAAATCCTGCTGGTCGCCGAGGGCGACATCGAGCAGGCGATCCTGATGCTGCTGGAGATCGAGAAGACGGTGGTGGAGGGGGCAGGCGCCGTCGGCCTGGCGGCGCTGCTCAAGCACCGCGAGCGCTTCGCGGGCCGCAAGGTCGGCCTGATCCTCTGTGGCGGCAACATCGAGCCGCTGGTGCTGGCCGAGATCATCGAGCGTGGCATGGTCAAGTCCGGCCGGCTGGCACGGCTGCGTTTCGACGTGCGCGACGTGCCCGGCGCATTGGCCGACGTGGCGACGGCGCTCGGCCGGCTCGGCGCCAACATCGACGAGGTGCAGCACCAGCGCGCCTTCAACTCGCTCTCGGTCGAGCGGGCGCAGATCGAGGTCGTGGTGCAGACCCGCGGCATCGCCCACATCGGCGAGATCCTGGAGTCGATGACGTCGCAGGGCTACCGCTGCGAGCGCGTCGGCTGAGGCGGCCGGCGGCCGTCGGCGACTCCGGCGAACGCGCTGCCGACCGCTCGTCCGCAGGGTGGGCACGAAATAGGCGCTGGCTACAATCGACGCGGTTACGACTCGGTTTCATGCCGTGCAGCCTCGGCTCGTGCCGGGCCTTCATTTCCACACTCAGGACACCGCCATGCCACTCGTCTCGATGCGCCAATTGCTCGACCATGCCGCCGAGAACGGCTACGGCATCCCTGCTTTCAACGTTAACAACCTGGAGCAGGTGCAGGCGGTGATGTCGGCGGCGGCCGAAGTCGGCGCGCCGGTCATCCTGCAGGCGAGCGCCGGGGCGCGCAAGTACGCCGGCGAGCCTTTCATCCAGCACCTGATCCAGGCGGCCGTTGAGAGCTGGCCCGACATTCCGCTGGTCATGCACCAGGACCATGGCCAGAGCCCGGACGTCTGCAAGGGCGCGATCGGCCTCGGCTTCAGCTCGGTCATGATGGACGGCTCGCTGCAGGCCGACGGCAAGACGATCGCGAGCTTCGACTACAACGTCGACGTGACGCGCAAGGTGGTCGACATGGCGCATGCCCTGGGCGTCACCGTCGAAGGGGAACTCGGCTGCCTCGGGTCCCTGGAGACGATGAAGGGCGACAAGGAAGACGGCCACGGCACCGAGGCGACGATGACGATGGAGCAGCTCCTGACCGACCCCGAGGAAGCCGCCGAGTTCGTCAAGCGCACCCAGCTCGACGCCCTGGCGATCGCCATCGGCACCAGCCACGGCGCCTACAAGTTCACCCGCAAGCCGACCGGCGACATCCTCGCGATCGGCCGCATCAAGGAAATCCACCAGCGGATTCCGAACACCCATCTGGTGATGCACGGCTCGTCGAGCGTGCCGCAGGAGCTGCTGGCCGAGATCCGGCAGTACGGCGGGGACATGAAGGAAACCTACGGCGTGCCGGTCGAGGAGATCCAGGAGGCGATCAAGCACGGCGTGCGCAAGATCAACATCGACACCGACGTGCGGCTGGCGATGACCGGCGCGATCCGCAAGTACCTGTTCGAGAACCCGGACAAGTTCGATCCGCGCGACTACCTGAAGCCGGCGCGCGAAGCCGCGAAGAAGATCTGCCGGCAGCGCTACACGGAATTCGGCTGCGAAGGGCAGGCGAGCAAGATCAAGCCGCAGACGCTGGTGCAGGTCGCGGCCCGGTATGCCGCCGGCGAGCTGGCGCCGATGGTGGTCTGAACGACCGTTGCGGTCGACCGACCTGTTCGCTGCAGGCCGGTCGTGACGGCCGCCCAGGCGTCAGGCGTTCCGGTGCTCAGCCGCTCAGCTGCTCAGGCGCTGAGCAATTCCAGAACCCTGCCTTCGAGCGCCTTTACTTCGAACGGCTTGGTGAGGATGCTCATGCCGACGCCGAGGTCGTCGTTGCCGATGACCGCCGTCTCGGCGTAGCCGGTGATGAACAGGACCTTGATCGCCGGCCGACGCACCCGGGCGGCATCAGCGACCTGCCGCCCGTTGAGCTCACCCGGCAGGCCGACATCGGTGACGAGCAGGTCGATGCGGGTCGGTGACTCGAGCACCTTGAGGCCCGAGACGCCGTTTTCAGCGGTCAGCACGCTGAAGCCGGCCTCCGTGAGCACTTCCTGGACGATCGAGCGGACGGTCGGCTCATCGTCGATCACCACCACCGTTCGACCGCGGCCGCCTCCCCGCCGGCGCTCGACCGGCACCGCCGACTCGCTGGTTGCGACCTCGCCCAGGTGGCGGGGCAGGTAGAGCCGCAAGGTGGTGCCGCAGCCCGGTTGCGACTCGATCTGCACCTGGCCGCCCGACTGGCGCACGAAACCGTACACCATCGACAGCCCGAGGCCGGTGCCCTGGCCGAGCGGCTTGGTGGTGAAGAACGGTTCGAAGGCCTTGTTCGCGATTTCCGGTGACATGCCGATGCCGGTGTCGGACACGCGGATCGCGACATAGCCGCCCGGCGGGAGGCCGACGCCACGGGCGGCACCGTCGTCGAGCCACCGGTTGGCCGTTTCGAGCGTGATGCGCCCGCCACAGGGCATGGCGTCGCGGGCATTGATGCAGAGGTTGAGAATGGCATTCTCGAGCTGATTGGCATCGACATGGGTCGCCCAGAGGCCCGGTGCGGCGATCCGTTCGACCGTGATCGACGGGCCGACGGTGCGGCGCGTCAGGTCGAGGATCTCCCCGAGCAGCCGGTTGATGTCGACGGCCTGCGGGGCCAGCGCCTGGCGGCGCGAGAAGGCGAGCAGACGGTGGGTCAGGGCGGCGGCACGACGCGCCGCCCCAAGTGCCGCCGTGACATGCCGGTCGACATCGGCGACGCGGCCGTCCTCGATCCGTCGCAGCACCATCTCCAGGCTGCCGGTGATGCCGGCGAGCAGGTTGTTGAAATCGTGGGCGATACCGCCCGTGAGCTGGCCGACGGCTTCCATCTTCTGCGACTGGCGCAGGCTCTCCTCCACCGATTGCAACGCCGCCGCCTGCTCCCGCTCGGCCGTCACGTCGCGGCCCTGCGAATAGATCAGGCCGTCCTCGGTGACCGCCGACCACGACATCCAGCGGTAGCTGCCGTCCTTGCAGACGAATCGGTTCAGGAAGATGCGCGGCTCACGGTAGCGTTCGGCAATGAGCTGGCCATCGCTCGCCAGCGGCGGCCGGTGATCGGGGTGGATGAAGTCCATGACCGCGCGTCCGATCATCTCGTCGGGGCGCCAGCCGAGCACCGGGCCGGTCGCCTCGTTGACCGACAGCAGCCGGCCGCTCATGTCGATCACGGTGATCAGGTCGCGCGAGTTGCGCATGATGCGGTCGCGTTCGGCGACCGTTCGGGCAAGCGCTGCCGACTGCTCCTTCTGCGAGTGGATGTCGCGGGCGCTGCAATAGATCTTGTCGACCTCGAGCACCGCGACCCAGGAAAGCCAGCGCCAATCGCCCGTTCGCGTCCGGTAGCGGTTCTCGAAGCGCAGGGCCGGCTGGTTCGCGCGGACCTCGCGCCAGACCGTGAGCGTCTTGTCTCGGTCCTCGGGGTGGACGAAGTCCAGGAAAGGAGTGGTGCGAAGTTGATCCGCGGACCAGCCGAGCGTGGCCTGCCAGGCCGGGTTCGTGGCCTCGAAGAAGCCGTGCTGATCGAGAATGCCGAGCAAGTCGGGGCTGACGATCCAGGTTCGTCCGAGGAGTCCGCCGCTTGGCGGATCCGCTGCTCGATCGCGGGGTCTGCGCGATCGCCTCCACACCGCTCGCTCCTGTACGGCTTGCTCCTGCACGGCTTGCTCCTGTGACGCACTGACGGTGCGGCGAGCAGCGGCTCTGGCAGATGTGCGTCGCTGTCTTCCGCATCACGGAGCGTAATCAGCCGGCCTCACCGCAATCGCCCGAAATGCAGGCGATCTGCGGTGCCGCCGCCGCGGCTACACCAGCTTCAGCAAGCGCTTCGCGTTTTCCTTCAGGATCAGCGGCTGCACCTCCGGCTTGAAGCCGGCGTCGGCGAAGTCCTTGAGCCAGCGGTCGGGCGTGATGAGCGGGTAGTCGCTGCCGAACAGGATACGGTCCTTGAGCAGCGTGTTGGCATATTGGATCAGTTGCGGCGGAAAGTACTTCGGGCTCCAGCCGGAGAGGTCGATCC
>CAXTDH010000066.1:0-10020 GCA_964242405.1 uncultured Rhizobacter sp.
TCGTCACCTCGATGCCGCCGGCGACGTCGATCTCGGGGTGGCCTTCGCAATGCGCGCCGAGTTCGCGGAAACGCTTGATCTCCTCGATCGGGAAACTTGCGTAGCCGGTCAGGTGCAGCAGCGCGTACAGCAGCATCGAACCGTGGCCGTTCGACAGCACGACCCGGTCGCGGTCGGGCCAGGTCGGGTCGCAGGCCATGAACTTGAGCTGCCGCGTGTAGAGCGCCGTCGCGATCTCGGCCATGCCGAGCGGCACGCCCTGGTGGCCCTCGCCGGCGCGGACGATCGCGTCGATGGCGAGGAAGCGGATCGCGTCGGCGAGCTTCGAAGGGTCGGGTCGGGGCATGGCGAGGTTCTCTCATCTGCACCGTGACGCATCACGGTGCAGCGGTGGAGCAAGCGCTGCGGGGGGCAGTGTCGACGAAGGCTCAGGCCAGCGTGCCGGCGTTGTCCTCGAGCAGCTTCCAGGCCTCTTCACCGAACTTGGCGCGCCACTCCTTGTAGAAGGCGGTCTTGCCCAACGCGGCCTTGAATGCCTTCTTGTCGACCTCGACGAATTGCAGGCCCTTCGCTTGCAGATCGGCACGCAGCGACTTGCTGAGCCCGGCGATGTCCGCGCGTTCGTCCACGGCCGACTTCTCGAACTCGCGCGTGACGATCTCCTGAACGTCTTTCGGCAGGCGCTCCATGGCTTTTTTGTTGCCGAGAATCCAGTAGGCGTCCCAGACGTGATTGCTCAGGGAGCAGTACTTCTGCACTTCGTAGAGACGCGCGGTGCTGATGATCGCCAGCGGGTTCTCCTGGCCCTCGACCAGCTTCGTCTGCAGCGCCGAATAGACCTCGTTGAAGTTGATCGGTGTCGGGCTCGCGCCGAGTGCGCTGAACAGCGTCGAGAGCATCGGCGCCGAGGGTACGCGCAGCTTCAACCCGCGCAGGTCTTCGGGCGCGTTGATCGGCTTGGAGGAAGTCGTCACCTGACGGAAGCCGTTGTCCCAGGGCTTGGACACGGTCAACAGGCCGACCTTCTCGATCTGCGCGCGGACGTACTTGCCCAGGCCGCCGTCCATCGCCTTCCAGACCTGGTCGTAGTCGTTGAAGGCGAAGCCGGTGTTGACGATGCCGGCCGCGGGCACGAGGGTCGACAGCACCGAGCTCGCCTGGTTGAAGAACTCGACGCCGCCGTTGCGCACTTGCGAGAGCAGGTCGGTGTCGGAGCCGAGCTGGTTGGCCGGGAAGAGGCGGATCTCGAGCCGGCCGTTGGTGGCGGCCTTGATGCGATCGATCGCCTCCTGGGCGCGCTTGTTGACCGGGTGGCTCGGGTCCTGGCCGGTGGCGAGCTTGTAGGTGAATTCGGCAGCGTTCGCGCGCTGCGGCAGGATGGTGAACAGCGGCAGCGTGGCGGCGCCGGTCAGGATGTGTCGGCGGGTCAGGTTGCAGCGCGCGGTCTTGGTCTGGGTCATGGTTGTCTCCTATCTTCGAACGAGAAGCGGGCCCTCGGGACTCAGTGAATCAACATGCCGCCATTCACGTCGAGCGTGACGCCGGTGCAGTACTTTGCCAGTGGGCTCGCCAGGAACACGACGCAGCCGGCCACGTCCGCCGGTTCGCCGATGCGGTTCAGCGGGATCTGGTCGAGGATGCCCTGCATGCGGTCATCAGGGATCAGACCCTTGTTGATGTCGGTCGCGATCAGGCCGGGCGTCACGCAGTTGACGCGGATGCCGTCGATGCCGGCCTCGCGCGCCAACGCTCGCGCGAGCCCGAGCACGCCGGCCTTGGCGGCCGAGTAGTGCGGGCCGCCGAGGATGCCGCCGCCGCGTTGGGCCGAGACCGACGAGATGCAGACGATGGCACCTGACTTGGCCTCGCGCATCGCCGGCAGCACGGCCTGCGACATGTAGAGCGTGCCGCGCAGGCTGACGTCGAGCACCGCGTCGTAGTCGGCGCCGGTGATGTCGACGAACTTGCGCGGCTGGGTGATGCCGGCGTTGTTGACGAGGATGTCGATGCGCCCGCATTGCGCGACCGCCGCCTCGGCCGCGCGCTCGCACGAGGGCTTGTCGGTCACGTCGGCGACGAGGCCGATGTGCTGGCTGCCGAGACGCGCGGCCGCACCGGCCGGATCGGCGCGGTCGAGGTCGAGGATGACGACCCGTGCACCGTGCGCGGCGAGCAACTTGGCAGTCGCGAAGCCGAGGCCGTTGAGGCCGGCACCGCCGGTGACGAGGGCGACTTTGTCAGCGAGTAGCATTTGATTTCTCCTAATTGATCAAGATGAATCGGTTGAATCAGATAGGCTCAGCCGAGCCAGCCTTTGATGCGCTTCGCGAGCGCCTCGGTGCTGATGCCGTAACGATCGTGCAGCGTCGGCAGCGCACCCGCGTCGAGAAACGCATCCGGCAATCCGGCGAGCTGAAAGCCCGCGGGCTGCACCCGATGGCGCAGCAACGCGCTCGCCACCGCCTCGCCCAGCCCGCCGACGACCGAGTGGTTCTCGGCGACGACGACCAGGCGGTGCTGGTAACGCACCGCCGCGACGATGGCCGCTTCGTCGAGCGGCTTGATCGTCGGGCTGTGCAGCACCGCCACACCGATCTTGTCGGCGGCAAGCGCCTGCGCGACTTCGAGCGCGCGCATCGTCATGAAGCCGCTCGAAATGATCAGCACCTCGCCGCCGTCGCGCAGCAGCTTGGCTTTGCCGAGCTCGAACCGGTAGTCGTATTCGTCGAGCACCAGCGGCACGTTGCCGCGCAACAGACGCAGGTAGACAGGCCCGGGATGCGCCGCGATCTGCGGCACGGCCTGTTCGATGTCGAGTGCGTCGCACGGGTCGACGATCGTCAGGCCGGGGATGGCGCGCAGCATCGCCAGGTCGTCGGTCGCCTGATGGCTCGGGCCGTAGCCGGTGGTCAGTCCAGGCAGCGCGAAGCACATCTTGACGTTCAGGTTCTCCTCGGCAATCACCTGGTGGATGAAGTCGTAGGCGCGCCGTGTGCCGAACACGGCGTACGTGGTCGCGAACGGAATCAGGCCTTCCTTGGCCATGCCGCCGGCCGCCGCCATCAGCAGCTGCTCGGCCATACCCATCTGGTAGAAGCGCTCGGGATAGGCCTGCGCGAACAGGTGCAGGTCGGTGTACTTGGCGAGGTCGGCGGTGAGGCCGACGACATCGGGGCGGCTCGCGCCCAACTCGACCAGCGCCTTGCCGAACGGCGCCGCCTTGACGCGCTGACCTTCGCCGGCGATCGAGGCGATCATGGCCGAGGTGGTCAGGCGCGGCTTCTTCTCCGCGACGGAGGTGTTCATGCAGAGACTCCTTCGCTTTGCGACTCATCGAGGATCGCGATCGCCTGTTGCCACTCGGGCGGGTCGACGCGGATGAAATGGTTCTTCTCGCGCTGCTCGAGAAAGGGCACGCCCTTGCCCATCAGCGTGTCGAACAGGATCACGCGCGGCTTGGCGTCTTTCAGGTGCCGCGCCGTGTCGAAGGCCGCGAGCACCGCGGCCAGGTCGTTGCCATCGACGCGCTGCACATGCCAGCCGAAGGCGGCCCACTTGTCGGCCAGCGGCTCGAAGCCCAGCACCTTGCCCGACGGGCCGTCGGCCTGCTGGTTGTTGATGTCGACCAGGCAGATCAGGTTCGACAGCCGGTGATGCGCGGCGCCCATGGCCGCTTCCCAGGTCGAGCCCTCGTCGAGTTCGCCGTCCGACATCGAGTTGTAGACGAACGCCGGATTCTTCTTGTGGCGCAACGCGCGCGCCATGCCGACTGCGATCGGCAGCCCCTGGCCGAGCGAGCCGCCCGACATCTCCATGCCCGGCGTGTAGGTCGCCATGCCCGACATCGGCAGGCGGCTGTCGTCGCTGCCGTAGGTTTCGAGCTCGGCTTCGTCGATGATGCCGGCCTCGATCAGCGCCGCGTAGAAGGCGATCGCATAGTGGCCGTGCGAGAGCAGGAAGCGGTCGCGGCCCTCCCAGGCCGGGTCGTCGGCGCGGTAGTTCATCGCGTGGCCGTAGGCGACTGCCAGCACATCGGCCCAGCCGAGCGCCTGGCCGATGTAGCCCTGGCCCTGCACCTCGCCCATGCGCAGGGCAAAGTGGCGGACGCGGTAGGCGCGCTTTTGCAAAGTGGTCGTCAGCGCGGCAGGCGGCGCGGTCGTGGGCGCGGTCGTGGGCACATCTGCCCGCGGGGTGATCACATCAGCCATGGAAGTCCTTTGACGAAGTAGAAGATCTGCGGCCACCTCAACCCAGCAGGCCGATCGAGAACCAGGGCACGAAGGCGACGATCAGCACGCCGACGAGCAGCACGCCGAGGTAGGGCCAGATGCGGCGCACCGCCAGATCCGGGTGCACCCGGCCGATCGTGCAGGCCGCGTAGTAGCCGAGGCCGAAGGGCGGCGCGAAGAGGCCGATGCCCATCGCCAGGATGATCACCATCGCGTAGTGCACCTCGTGCACGCCGATCGCCTTGGCGACGGGAAAGAGCAGCGGCGCGAACAACACCATCGCCGGGATGCCCTCGAGCACGCTGCCGAGGACGATGAAGGCGGCGATCGACACCAGCAAAAAGCCGTACTTGCCGCCCGGCACGCTCGTCATCAGGTACGCCAGGCTTTGCGCGAAGCCCGACTGGGTCAGCGCCCACGACATACCGGTGGCGGTGCCGATGATGAAGAGGATCGCCCCCGACAACGCGGCCGTGTCGACCAGCATCGGGTAGAGCCGCCGCCAGTCGAAGCGGCGGTAGATGAAGAGCCCGGCGACGACCGCGTAGGCGATGCCGATCGTCGACACCTCGGTTGCCGTCGCGACGCCCTCGACGACCGCCGTGCGGATCAGCACCGGCAACACGAGCGCCGGCAACGCGATCATCAACGAGCGGCCGACCACGGCAAGAGGCGCACGCTTCAGGCCGAGCGCGATCTCGGCGCTGCGGTAGCGCGCCAGCAGCGCCAGCAGCACCGCGAGCACGACGCCCGGCATGATGCCGCCGGTGAAGAGCGCGCTGATCGAGATGCCGGCGACCGAGCCGATCGTGATCAGCACCAGCGAGGGCGGTATCGTCTCGGCCATCGCGCCGGAGCCGGCGAGCAGCGAGATCATCTCGCCCTCGTGATTGCCGCGCTTCTTCATCTCGGGCAGCAGCACCGGCGCAACCGCGGCCATGTCGGCGGTCTTCGCGCCCGAAATGCCCGAGACCAGCAGCATCGCGCCGAGCAGCACGTAATTCAGGCCGCCGCGCACATGGCCGAGCAGCGAAGCCAGGAAGTCGACCATCGCCTTGGCCATGCCGGTCATCTCGACCAGGTGCCCGAGCAGGATGAAAAGCGGCACGGCGAGCAGGATCAGCGAGCTCATGCCCTCGTCGATGCGCCCGCTCACCACCGCCAGCGGCGTCGATGTGGTGCAAAGCAAAAAGGCGACCGTGGCGAGTGCGAAGCAAAAGGCGATCGGCACGCCGACCAGCACGCCGGTGCCCAGCAGCAGCGCAAAGAAGACGACGAGGTTCCAGTTGCCGATGCCCTGCAGCCAGCCGGATCCCGCATACAGCACGCCGGCCAGCACGGCGATCGTCAGCGTGACGCCGATCAGATCGGCGATGCCGTGGCGCGCCAGGCGCAGCAGGCCGATGGCGATCATGAAGGCGGCGCCGACCGGCACCGCCGCCGCGCGCACGGTGTTCGGCCACGAGAGCGCCGGCGTCTGCACGACCCACTCCTCCTGCGCGTATTCGGTCATCGGCCCGATCAGGATCGCGAGCAGCAGGCAGGGTGCGGCCACGGCGAGCGTCTCGGCCCAGGCCTGCGCCCGTGGGCTCCAGAACGCCACCAGCGCGGTCGTCCGCATGTGCGTGCCGCGGCGCAGGGCCACGGCCGCGCCCAGATTGGCGAGCCACAGGAAGAGGATGGACGCGAGTTCGTCGGCCCACGGGATCGGGTGGTTGAACACGAAGCGCGAGATCACGCCGGCGAGCAGCACCACCACCTCGCCGACCACCAGCGTGGCCGCGGGCACCTCGACCAGATGACCCAGCCATTCTTCGGCGCGGGCCGATCGCGAACCGGTGGGTTGCGCCTGCTGCGTGCCCATCATGGTGGCGCTCATCGGCGCACCTCGGCGCGCTGCACCCGGGCAGTCGATGTCGCGGTCGCTCGGCGAACGCTTGCGGCGTCTGTGTCGCTGCCCATGGCGGTCGCAGCAGTGGGAATGGACGGCATTCGGTTGTCCCCTCGAAGCAGGTGTTCTCGATCTGGAACTTGGGAGATCCGGCTGTGGGCCGCGGCCTCTTCGGGCCTGCGACCGCATGCGGGCCGCTTGTCTCCTCGTCGTGATGCACATCTTCCCCGCGGGCTCACATGACGGCAAGCGAAGAGTTTTCACCCTAAGATGACCGCCATTCACTTGACGCCATGGTTTCCCGGATGAGCTCCGTACCACCCCTTGCCAATCTGCTGGCGTTCGAGGCCGTCGCCCGCAGGCGCAGCTTCGCGCTTGCGGCGGTCGAACTGCACCTCACCGCCTCGGCCATCAGCCATCAGGTGGCGCGGCTCGAATCGCATGTCGGCGTGCGTCTGTTCGAGCGCAGCGCCCACGGCGTGCGCCTGAGCACGGCCGGCGAGCACTACCTTTCCCGGGTCAGCGGCGCACTCTCCGCAATCGCCGCCGCCAGCGACGACCTGCGCCAGGGCGTGAGCAACAGCCTGTATGTGCACTCCTCGCCGAGCTTCGCCGCGCTGTGGCTGGCGCCTCGGCTGCGCGGCTTCGCCCAGGCCTATCCCGACATCTCCTTCAACATGTCGGCGTCACCGACGCACAGCGATTTCGCGCTCGGGCAGGCCGACCTCGACATCCGCTACGGCAGGCCGCAGTGGCCCGACCTGGTCGTCGAGCCCTTGTTCGTCGAGCGCATCGTGCCGCTCGCGAGCCCGGCGTTCATCCGCGAGCACCGGCTGCGTCGCCCGACGCAGCTGCTCGAGGTGCCGCTGATCCAGAGCAATGTGAGCGTGGTCCAGTGGTCGGACTGGTTCGCCGCGAACACCGACAAGCGGGCGCCGGCGCGTTTTTCGATGCGCTTCGACCGCGCCCACATGTCGCTCGACGCCGCCGCCCAGGGGCTGGGCGTGGCGCTCGAGAGCTCGACGATCGGCGGCCGGCATCTGGGCGACGGCACGCTCAAAGCCGTCTTCAGCGACGCCAAGGCCGTCCAGGTCAAGGCGCACTTCGCGGTGTATCCGGCGCGTCATGCGAAGCGGGCACCGGTCGAGGCTTTCCTGGGGTGGCTGCACGGCGAGGCGGCGAAGGGTTGACGCGTCGACTCGGACGTGGCCGCGACGACGGCGACACAATGGCCACGTCGCTCATCGGAAAGGCACGAAATGCGCAAAGACCCGAACACGCCCGCCGGAACGGTCCACCGCCGGATGTTCGACAGTCAGGCCCTCAAGGGCAATCTGCTCGGCGACCCCGGCAACCGGATCATCGACGTCTACGTCCCGCATGGCCACGACGGGCGCGGCTTGCCGCTGCTGGTCGACATCGTCGGCTTTACCGCCGGCGGGCCGGCGCACACCAACTGGGAAGAACTTCGGCAAGAACCTGCCCGAGCGGCTCGACCGGCTGATCACCACGGGCCAGATGCCGCCGGTGCTCGTCGCCTTCCCCGACTGCTTCACCCGGCTCGGCGGCAACCAATACGTGAACTCGCTCGCCATGGGCCGCTGGGATGATTTCCTGCTGGCCGAGGCGGTGCCCTTCGTCGAAGCCGAGTTCGGCTGTGGCGGCCCGGGCCGGCGCGGCATCTTCGGCAAGTCGAGCGGCGGTTACGGCGCCATGGTGCACGCCCTGCTGCACCCCGACTTCTGGAGTGCCGCGGCGGTGCATTCGGGCGACATGGGCTTCGAGCTGCTCTACCGCCACGAGTTCGTGCCGGTGCTCAGGGCGCTCGCCAAGGAGCCCGACATCGGCAAGTGGGTCGACGCCTTCTGGGACGCGAAGAAGCCGAAGGAGAGCGACATCCACATCCTGATGATCCTGGCGCAGGCCGCGAGCTTCGACCCCGACCCGTCGGCACCCTACGGCGTGCGCCTGCCCGTGACGCTCGACACCTGCGAGCTGATTCCGGAGCGCTGGGCCCACTGGCTCGCCTGGGACCCGCTGACGCTGGTCGAGGCGCACGGGCCCGGGCTCGCGGCGCTCAAGTCGCTCTACATCGATTGCGGCGATGTCGACCAATACAACCTGGTGTACGGCGCGCGGCGCATGCACCAGCGGCTGACCGCCATGGGCGTGCGGCACGTCTACGAAGAGTTTGCCGACGACCACACCGCGGTCGACTACCGGATGGACATCGGCCTGCCGATCCTGGCCAAGGCGCTGTCTGCCTAGCCGATTCGTTGACGGTCAGGCGAGCTCGGATCATGGCGACGACGGGTCACTCCGGCCGCTCGCCCCGGACCGCCAGGGGTCGCTCTGCAGATAATAGTTGGGCTTCAGTTCGACCGTCGACCAGTCGTCACCCCGGTGAAACAAGCCCACCGCCGAGCCCGAGATCGGCGGCACGAGCCAGCTCCACATCGCATGCACCGGCCGGCCCGCGGTCTTCTCGATCTCCTCGAACTTGTCGAAGGCGCGGCAGCTGGCGTGGTGATCCATCATCGTCACGCCCGCCTTCTCGAACGAATGCAGCACGGCGACGTTCAGTTCGATCAGCGCCCTGTCCCGCCATAGGCTGCGGTCGTTCGTCGTGTCGAGCCCGAGGCGCTGCGCGACCTTCGGCAGCAGGTCGTAGCGGTAGGTGTCGCCGAAGTTGCGCGCCGCGATCTCGGTGCCCTGGTACCAACCGTTGAAGGGAATCGCGCGGTAGTCCAGGCCACCGGCGTCGAGCCGCATGTTCGAGACCGCCGGCAGCGCGTACCACCGGAGCCCGAGTTCGCCGAACCAGGCGTGCTGGGGGTGTTCGATCGCCACCTCGAGCACCAGTTCGCGCGGGATCTCGCGCCAACGGGGCGCCTCGCCGGCCGCCTGCACGACGACCGGCAGCAGGTCGAAGGCGCCACGCACCGTCGGGGGTTTCCAGCCGAGCCCGATTGCGACCTCGGTGAACTCGGCGTTGGCCGGGTCGCCCAGCACCTTCCCCGAAGCGAGCCGGTAGCCGGCGTAGCGAAAAAACTGCGAGCTCCAGATGCGCGGCGTCCGGCCGTCGGGCGCCTCGGGCGCGAAGACGCTGATCGTCGGCCGCAGGTTGCCGCCGTTGGTGGCCAGGCGGATGTGCTCCATGACAGCGTCGAGCAGGCCGTCGCCGGTCGTCACGTGGCGCATGTCGCGCACCGCGAGGCCGGTCCAGTAGAGGCGGCCGACGCAGCGGATGCTGTTGCGCCACGCCAGGCGAACGGCATGGCTGAGCTCCTCGGTGGTCTGCACATAGGTGCCGGTGTGCGCCCATTCGGCCTCGACCTGGCGCCAGCGCGCAGTGAACGCGGCCGGCGCACCGAGCTCGGCATAGAACTGGCGCAGGAACTGCGCGGCCTCGTCGCGCCGCGAGAGCCGCACCTCGACTCGCGGCGACTCGGCTTGCGCCACCCCGACCGGCGACGACTCGGCCGACGGCACCCCGTCCCGCGACGATTCAGCCAACGGCGGCGACGCCACCGGGCAGGTCGCCGGCGGCCCGCCCGGCTCGGCGGCTGGTGAACGACCGGCCGCAGCGCCCAACGCCGGCGCAGCGACCATTGCACCCGCCGGACTGAACACTTCGATCCGGATGTGCGCCTCCGCCACGCCCTGCGCGAGGAGCAGCGCCTTCACGCCCTCCATGTAGCCGACGCTGCCGCACAGGAACCAGTGCGCCCCGGCGAAGCGCTCGCGCAGGCGCTCGACGTCGGCGGCCGTGATCCGGCCCTGCCGGCCGGTGACGCGCAGCTCGAACGAGAAGCGGGCATCCGCGCGTGCCAACGCCCGCAACTCGCCGGCACAGACGGCCTCGGCCTCGCGCGAGACCGAGTAGTCGACGTGCAGGCG
>CAXTDH010000067.1:0-9991 GCA_964242405.1 uncultured Rhizobacter sp.
CATCGAGCTCCAACTCGGCTATCGCCCGCCGTACGACCTGGATGCCCTGCTCCGCTTCGTTTCGATTCGAGCCGTTCCCGAGGTCGAGCAGGTCGACGGACGGTGCATCCGTCGCAGCGTGCGCGCCGGCACGCTGGCGCCGGTGGGCGGCTGGATGGAAGTCGAGTTCGAGGCCGACCGGCCGCGCATCAAGCTTCGCTTTGCCCCCGAGCTGGCCGCCGCCAGTGGCCGGATGGTCGCCGCGACGCGTCGCTGGCTCGACCTCGACGCCGTGCCGCTCGTGATCGACGCCGCGCTCGCCGGTGGGCAATCGCCGTTGCCGGGCAGCCCGGGGCTGCGCCTGCCCGGCGGGCCGGATGGCTTCGAGCTCGCCGTCAGGGCAGTGCTGGGCCAGCAGATCACGGTCGCGGCGGCCCGCACGGTGGCGCGCCGGCTGGTCGAGCGTTTCGGCGAACCGGTGGCAACGCCCTGGCCGGCCGTGTCCCGCTGCTTTCCGTCGCCCGAGGCCCTCGTCACGGCCGGCATCGAGGGCATCGCCGGCCTCGGCATCATCCGAAGCCGGGCGAAGGCGATCGTCGCGCTGGCCGAGACCTGGCCGGCGATCGAACCGCTCCTCGAGTACCCGGGCCGCGCCGAGCCGCTGGTCGAATCGCTGTGTCGTTTGCCGGGCATCGGCCCGTGGACAGCGCATTACCTGGCGATGCGGGCACTCGGCTGGCCGGACGCCTTTCCACCGAACGATGTGGCGGTGCTGAAGGCGATGAACCGCCTGTTCGGCACCAGCCATCAGCGCGACGCCGACTCGCGCGCACACGCCTGGCAGCCGTGGCGTTCCTATGCCGTGCTGCGTCTCTGGGACAGCTTGAGGACAACCCTTCCATGACGCTTGCCACCCTCCACCGCCAGTGCAGCGCCCAGGCGAGCATCGAGTCGCCGCTCGGGCGCGTGCTGCTGGCGCGAACTCGGGTCGGCCTGGCGGGTGTCTGGTTCGAGGGCCAGCGGCACCATCCCGGCCCGCTCGCCGCACCGGTCGTCGCCGACGACCCGCTGCTGACGACGACGGCCGAACAACTGCGGCGCTATTTCGCCGGCGCGGACACCCGGTTCGACCTGCCGCTCGATCTCCAGGGCACGCCGTTCCAGCGAGCCGTCTGGCAGCAGCTGCTCGCGATCGGCCGGGGCAACACCACCAGCTACGGGCGAATCGCCTTGCAGCTCGGGAGCGCCAAGGCCGTCCGTGCGGTCGGCGGCGCGGTCGGCCGCAACCCGGTGTCGGTGATCGTGCCGTGCCACCGGGTGATGGGCGGCAACGGGTCGTTGACCGGCTACGCGGGTGGCGTCGAGCGCAAGCAGGCCCTGTTGAAGCTGGAAGGCGCGTTGCTCGCCGTCTGACGGCGCCGCATGGAGGCGCCGGCTCGCGCGCGTGATCGTTTCGGCGCATGCACTCTCGATCACGTTGGACGTGGGCAGCAGCACGCCTTGCCGAAATTCGGTGGGCTCGGTAGGCGCATAACATGTGAGTGCGTCGATCAACACCCGCGGTCCGCCCGCCATGCCGCAAAGCCTGCTCAGCAACGTCGAATGCCGAACCGGTCGGCCGATCGTGGCCGCGCCTGACGGCAGCGTGCTGCTCAGCAGCGGCGAGCTCGGCTGGCGCGGAATGACGGCCGAGCTACATCGAATCGCTCCCGCACACCAGCCAGAGCACGTGGTTCAGACCCATCGCCTCATGATCCACGTCGGCGCATCGACGCGGTTCGAATTCCATGAAGGTGGCAACTGGCGCGCGCGGCAGCTCGTCCCCGGGACACTGTCGATGCTTGCCCATGGCATGACCAACGAGCCCCGTTGGCACGACACGATGGAGTTCGTGGCGATCGCCCTTGACCCGGCGTTCGTCACGCAAAGCTTCGGCGATGCGCTCGCGCATGGCAACAGTGATCTCCGGCCGGTCCGGGCCGAGCCTGACCCCATCGCCACTCGGTTCGCAGGTCTCATCAAGCACGAGCTGGCCGAGGCGAGTTTCACCGGTGCGCTATTCGGCGAGACGGTGGCACTCGGCTTTGCTCGCCACCTGCTAGGGCGCTATGGTGCCGGCGTCGCCGAGCCGCGTGGCGCCTTGAGCGGTCCTCAGCTCGCGCGCGTCGTCGAACACCTCCATGCCCATCTGAGCGAAGACACCAGCCTCGAGGCGTTGGCCGCACACGCCCACGTCAGCCCCTATCACTTCGCCCGACTGTTCCGGGCGGCGACCGGTGTCTCGCCGCACCAGTTCGTGCTGAAGCTGCGAGTGGAGCGAGCGCAGCGACTCATTCGTACGAACAAGGCTTCGACGTTGACCGACATCGGCGCGGCGGCCGGATTCTTTGACCAGGCGCATTTCAGCAAGGCGTTCAAGCGCCTGACAGGCGTCACGCCTTCGACCTTCGCTGCCGGGTGACCGCAAACGCGCAAGAAATTACAAGGCTCAGAGGAAGGGTCCGGGCAATCTCTCTCCATCGACTTTCGATATCAAGGAGAGCTTCCATGACCCAGCACCCCCTTCGTACCCTTGCCGTTGCCAGCGCCATCGCCGCCAGCGCAGCGACGCCGCCCCTGGCCGGCAACATCCAGGTCAAGCACGTCAGTTTTACAAGCGGCGGCGAAACCGTCGTTGGCGAGCTGTACCTTCCCGCAGGAGCAGCCGAGCCCCGGCCGGCCCTGGTCGTGACGGGCGCCTGGATGACCGTCAAGGAGCAGATGCCGGCGCGCTATGCCCGCGAAATGGCCGAGCGTGGGTTCGTCGCCCTGACGTTCGATTTTCGCGGCTGGGGCGAGAGCGGCGGCAAGCGCCGCCAGCTCGAAGATCCGTCCAGCAAGATCGCCGACATCGAGGCCGCGGTCGGCTACCTGGCCAGCCGCCCGGAGGCCGACCGCGACCGGATCGGTGGCCTCGGCATCTGCGCCAGTTCCGGCTACATGGTGACGGCCGCCGCGGCGACGCCTGCCATCAAGTCCGTCGCGCTCGTCGCACCCTGGCTGCAGGACGCCGAAGTGGTCGAGCAAACCTACGGCGGTGCCGAGGGGGTTGCGAAACTCGCGGCTGCAGGCGACGCCGCGGAAGGGCAGTTCAGACGCACCGGCCAGGAGCGCTTCGTGACTGCCGCCAGCTTGACCGACGAGCACTCGATCATGTTCAAGGTTCCGTAATACACCGAGGCCGACCGCGGAATGATTTCCGCCTGGCGCAACGAGGCCGACCCTGCCTTTTGGCGTGGCTGGCTCACGTTCGATGCAGTGAAGGTCGCGCCGTCGCTCAAGCAGCCGTTCATGATGGTTCACAGCGAGGCGGCTGCCATCCCGCAAGGGGCGCACAAGTTCTATGCGCGCCTGGCTGCGCCAAAGCAGGAGGTCTGGCTCGACAACGTCTCCCAGCTCGACTTCTACGACCGCCCGGCTCCCGTGCAGGCGTCTGCAGACGCTGTCGCCAGCCATTTCAAGAACACGTTGTCGACGCGCTGATCGAGCAGATCGCGCAGCGCCGTTGCCTGAAACCACCTTGGAACCACCATGAACACACTACTGCCTCGCCTGGCCGCCGGCGCCCTGGCCTTTGCAAGCTTCACCGCACCGACGCTGGCTGCCGAGCTTTCCACGCCATCCCTGGACGACCGGACCGCCATCCTCGACGTGATCGGCAGCATCGGCTTGAGCGCGGATCAGCACGAATGGAAGCAGCTGCAGGCGGCGTTCGCGCCTGAGGTGACGACCGACTACCGGTCGTTGTTCGGAGGAACGGTTCAGACACAACCGCGCGCCGATCTCGTCGCCGCCTGGCGCGGGATGCTTCCAGGCTTCGACGCGACCCAACACATGGTGGTGACGACCGAAGTTCGGATACGCGACGTGAACCACGCCGTCGCTCGATCCAACGTGCGAGCGACGCACCGACTTGGAAAATCGCTGTGGGTGGTGGGTGGGCTCTATACCCACGAACTGATCCGCTCCCCTGAAGGATGGCAGGTGGGCTTCATGCAGTTTTCGCTTGCCTACGAAGAAGGGGATCGAAGCCTGGTCGAGCAAGCAGCCAAGCGAGTCGCAGCCCGCCAGGGTGAACGATAGCCATGGCCTGACGTGCTCTACGATCCGTTTTCCGAGGCGACCCGACGTAGAAAGGTGGCGCGATGCCGACGACTCTTGCGCGAACCCTGGTTCACGGGTTGCCGCGGGCGGCGTCGACCGTCGCCCTGAGCGCCTTCGCCGCTGCGGCTGCGGCCGGCCCGCTCGACATCGATCACTGCGTCGCCGGCCCGCCGATTCATCTCGCCGATGTCGGCGACAGGGCGATGCTGGACAATGCCGAGCGCGAGCAAGTGAACGCCGCCATCCTGGCCCGTTACCCGGCGCTGGCCGCCGACGGTTTCACGGCTCAGCAGATCATGCTGTGGCGGCGCGGCAGCGACGGTTGGCTGTTCGCCAGCCTGATGCCCACCCCAGACCACCCGGAGACCCCTTGTTTCACCGCGACCTTCGAGGCGAACCTGTTCGACATCACGCCGGCGCTGACGCAGAAGTACTTCTTCGTCGGCCGGGCGCGAAGCTGACCGCCACGCCCGGCACCGCGCCTGGGTACCTTGATCCCACGGGAACGCTATGCTGAAGTGGACGATCCTCGCCATCTTCGTCGCCTCCATCGTCTTCGTGCAGATGCGCGGCCGGGTCCGCCACAAATGGCTCAAGCAGGTGTTCGACCATTCGGCCCTGCTGGCGCCGTTCAACTCGTTGATGTACCTGCTGTCGAGCGTGCCGACACGGCCGTATGTGGCCG
Source organism: uncultured Rhizobacter sp. (assembly GCA_964242405.1). GTDB lineage: Bacteria > Pseudomonadota > Gammaproteobacteria > Burkholderiales > Burkholderiaceae_C > LMDS01. The sequence continues at coordinate 4,808 of CAXTDH010000067.1, forward strand.
TCGATCACTTCCCCGGCCTGCGCGAGCTCGAGACGCACTGGCGCGTCATCCGGGCCGAGGCGGAAGACCTGATCCGGCTGCGCCGCATCAAGGCGGCCGAGCAGAACGACGATGCCGGTTTCAACTCGTTCTTCAAGGAAGGCTGGAAGCGCTTCTACCTGAAGTGGTACGAGGAGAAGCCGCCTTCGGCGCTGCGCTATTGCCCGAAGACGGTCGAATTGCTGCAGCGCGTGCCGGCCATCAAGGCAGCCCTGTTCGCCGAATTGCCCAAGGGAGCCAAGCTCAACCCGCACCGCGACCCTTACGCCGGTTCGCTGCGCTACCACCTGGGCCTGGCGACACCCAACGATGACCGCTGCCGCATCTGGGTCGACGACGAGCCCTACAGCTGGCGTGACGGCGAAGGCGTGATCTTCGACGAGACCTACATCCATTGGGTCCGCAACGACACCGACCAGGACCGCCTGATCCTGCTCTGCGACATCGAGCGCCCGCTGCGCCTGCGGGTGGCCGAGAAGCTGAACCGCCTGTTCTCGCGCTACATCATGAGCGCGGCTGCGTCGCCCAACGAGGTAGGCGACCGCACCGGGCTGATCGGCCGGCTGTTCCGAGTCTCGTTCGTCGCCGGACAGTACCGGCGCCGGTTCAAGAAGTGGAACGGCGGCCTGTACCGGCTGACGAAGGTGGTGCTGATCGTCGGCGCGGTGGCGGCCATCGTCTGGATTTGAGCCGGGCAAGGCGCCCGTTCTGAGCCGGGCACGGCGGCAGCACGACCAGCGGGTTGCCGACCGGTGATCTCCTACCCCACGACCCCTCGCAAGCCGACACGGGCATGGGAGCACCGTCGGCATAGTGCGGCGATCGCGCCCCTCCACGCGCATCAACAAGGGCAGACCATGAGCACCTCCACCCGACCCCTCGCCATCGTCACCGGAGCGTCGTCCGGCATCGGCTTCCACCTTGCGCGCCTGTGCGCCGAAAACGGCCACGACCTCCTGGTCGGCGCGGACCGGGGCGTCGACGACGCGGTCGCCAAGCTGAAGGACACCGGCGCCCAGGTCGAAGGCGTCACCGCCGACCTGAGCACGCAATCGGGCGTCGACAGCTTGCTGGCGCGGGTCGGTAGCCGCAAGGTCGATGTCCTCATGGCGAACGCCGGCCATGGCCTCGGGCGCGCCTTCCTCGACCAGGATTTCGATGAAGTCCGCAGTGTCGTCGACACCAACATCACCGGCACGCTCTGGCTGCTGCAGCGGGTCGGCCTGTCGATGCGGGCTGCCGGCAGTGGTCGCATCCTCATCACGGGGTCGATCGCCGGCTTCATGCCCGGCACGTTCCAGGCGGTCTACAACGGCACCAAGGCGTTCATCGATTCGTTCTCGTGGGCGCTGCGCAACGAGTTGAAGGATACGGGCGTGACCGTCACTTGCCTGATGCCCGGCCCGACCGACACCGACTTCTTCAACCGCGCCGACATGCTGGATACCAAGGTTGGCGCCGACGACAGCAAGGACGACCCGGCCGACGTGGCCAAGGTGGGCTTCGAGGCCATGATGGCCGGCGAGGGCGATGTGGTCGCCGGGCTGAAGAACAAGCTCCAGGCGAAGCTCGCGGGGGTCACGCCGTCGAGCGTGCTCGCCGAGCAGCACCGCAAGATGGCGGAACCCGGCACCGCGCGTTGAGCGGGCGCGGCCGGCGTCGCGGTCCGGTCTGACCGATTGGAAGCGATCACGGCCCTTTTCAGCGCCAACCCGGGCGCGATGGCGATTCTGGTCGCGATCGTCGGAATCAGCGGGATTGCACTGCTGGTGGCACCCGACTGGATCGAGCGCGGTGTCTTCCGGCCCTACTGGTGCCTGTCGCGGCGCGAGTACGCCACGCTCGTGTCGAGCGCCTTCCTGCATGCCGACCTGCCGCACCTGGCCTTCAACGCCTTTACGTTCTGGGCTTTTGGCTTCGCGCTCGAGCGGCAGATCGGCACCACCAGCTTTCTGACGCTGTACGCTTTCGGCTTGCTGGTCAGCGACCTCGGTACCTGGCTCGCCCATCGACACGAACCCGACTACCGAACCCTGGGAGCGTCGGGCGCCATCACCACGGTGCTCTTCGCCGCCATCGTGTATGCGCCCGGCTCATCGCTCTACATCCTGCCGATCCCGGTGCCGATACCAGCACCGGTGTTCGCGGTCTGCTACCTCGCCTATTCCTACTACGCCTCACGGCGTTTGCGCGGCAACGTCAACCATGACGCGCATCTCTCGGGCGCCTTGGCGGGCCTGGCTTTCGTCGCGCTGACGGATCAGGCGGCCACGGCGCGGGCACTGCAGCACATCGGCATGTGAGCAGGCGTTGCTCGCGCCCGCGTTCAAGCTCGGGTGCGGTCGGCAAGCGCATGACCGCGTGCCGGCCGCCATCGCCGCCGTCATCCGTCGGCCGACGCCGATTCGGTCAGTAGCTGCCCACGACCTGGTTGGTCGCACGACCGTCGACGAAATTTTCGATGTGCTCGATCAACTGATCGGCCAGCGCCTGCTGCGCTTCGTCGGAGGCCCAGGCCACATGCGGCGTCAGGATGACGTTGTGGCGCAATGCGGCTTTCATCAGCGGGTTGTCGAGTGTCGGCGGCTCGCCGTCGACGACATCGAAGCCGGCGCCGCTGACAAGGCCGGCGTCGAGCGCGTGCACGAGCGCGAGTTCGTCGACCAGGCCGCCGCGCGCGGTGTTGACGATGATCGGGCGGCGCTTCATCGCCTCGAACTCCGGCATCGCGAGCAGGCCGCGCGTCTCCTTTGTCAGCGGGGCGTGGATCGTGATGACGTCGCTGGTCTCCAGCACCTCCTGCCACGGGGTGTACAGCGGGTCGGGGTCGCTCTTGCCCTCGCTCTGGCCCTTGCGCGCCGCGAACAGCGGCAGCATGCCGAAGGCGCGGCCGATCTCGGCGACGCGCTGGCCGAGGGCGCCTTTGCCGATGATCCCCAGACGGGCGCCGGCGAGGTCGCGAATCGGATGGTCGAAGAAGCAGAACTGCCCCGACGCTTGCCAGCGCCCGTGCAACACCGACTCGCGGTAGGCGACGAGGTTGCGACGCAGCGCCAGGATGAGCGCAAATGTGTGCTCCGGCACCGTGTTGACGGCATAGCCGCGGATGTTGACGACCATGACGCCGCGTGCCTGGCATGCCGCCTTGTCGACGCAGTCGGTGCCGGTCGCGGCCACGGCCACGAGGCGCAACGCCGGCAGGCGCTCGAGTGTGGCCGCCGTGATCGGCACCTTGTTGGTGATGGCGATGCTGGCCCCTTCGAGCCGCTCGGCCACCTGGTCGGGCGCGGTGGTGTCGTGCTCGGCCATCTCGTGCTCGAAGGCCGGCCGGCGGAGACGGATCTGCGGCGCGATCGTGGAGCGGTCGAGGAAGACGATTTTGTGCATGATGAGTCCGTGGATCAACTGGCGTTGTGCCTCAGCAGTCGCTTGGCCTCGGCAACCGTCGCCGAGGGCGTGATGCCGAATTTCTCATAAAGCGCGTCGGCCGGTCCGGAGGCGCCGAAGCCGGTCATGCCGATGAAGCCGCCGCGTTCGCCGAGGTAGCGGTCCCAGCCGAAGCGCACGGCGGCCTCGATGGCAACGCGCACCGATCCGGGTTCGAGCACCTGTGCCCGATACGCATCGTCTTGCGCATCGAAGCGCTCGCAACACGGCATCGAGACCACTGCCGTCGGAACGCCGTCGAATTGCAACCGTTCGCGTGCCTGCAAGGCGATCAGCACCTCCGATCCGGTCGCCAGCAGCGTCACCGCACGCGAACCGCCCTCGGCCTCGACGAGCACATAGCCGCCGCGGCGCGAGAGGTTGTCGGCGACATGTGTGCGCCGCACTGCCGGCAATGCCTGGCGCGCGAAGACCAGCGCCGCCGGGCCGGTGCGGTGCTCGAGCGCCATTTCCCAGCACTCCGCCGCCTCGACCGCGTCGGCCGGCCGCAGCACCAGCAGGTTGGGCATCGCGCGCAGCGAGGCGAGGATTTCGACCGGCTGGTGCGTCGGCCCGTTCTTGCCGACGCCGATCGAGTCGTGGCTGAACACGAACTTGACCGGCAGGCCCATCAGCGCGGCCATGCGCATCGCAGGCCGCTCGTAGTCGGCGAAGGCGAGGTAGGTGACGGCCAGCGGCAGCACGCCGCCGTGCGCGGCCAGGCCGTTGGCCATCGCGCCCATCAAGTGCTCGCGCACGCCGCAGTGCACGTAGGCACCACGGCGGTCGTCGGCGGTGAAGGCGGTCAGCCGGCGCTTGTGGCTGGTGGGTGCTTCCAGGTCGGCGCAACCGACCATGCGTTCGGGCAGCACCTCGGTCAGGCGGTCGTTGATGTCGGCGGAGATCATGATGCCGCCCGGGGCGTCGGCATCGGCGACATCGACCGCGCGCCGTTTGTAGTCGAGCAGCACCTCACGCCAGCCTTCGGGCAACTCGCCGGCCATGACGCGATCGAATTCGGCGCGCTCGGCGGGCTCGAGCCCGGCGTGGCGGGCCTGCCATTCGGCGTGCTCGGGTGAGCCGCGCCGGCCGGCCTCGCGCCAGGCGTCGAGCACCGGGGCGGGGATTTCGAACGGCGCGTACGGCCAATCGAGGTCGCGGCGCGCCGCGTCGGCGTCTGCCGGATGCAGGCGTGCGCTGTGCCCGCCGCGCTGGCCCTGGAGCCGCGCCAAGCCACGGGCGATCACCGTGCGACAGGCGAGCAGCGACGGGCGTGGATCGGCTTTCGTCGCGGCCAGCGCGGTTGCGACGGCTTCGAGGTCGTGGCCATCGACCTCGACCACATGCCAGCCGGCGACGCGGAAGCGCTCGGCCACGTCCTCGCTGATCGACAACTCGGTGCTGCCGTCGTCCGTGATGCGGTTGTCGTCCCAGAGCAGCGTGAGCTTGGAGAGGCGCAGGTGGCCGGCAAGCGAGATCATCTCCTGGCCGACGCCCTCCTGCAGGCAACCGTCGCCGACGAAGGCGTAGGTGCGGTGGTCGACGAGACCCGAACCGAAGCGGGCCCCCAGATAGGCCTCGGCCACCGCCATGCCGAAGGCGTTGGCGATGCCCTGGCCGAGCGGCCCGGTCGTCACCTCGATGCCGCGCGCCGCATCGATCTCGGGATGGCCTTCGCAATGCGTGCCGAGCTGGCGGAAGCGGTTGATCTCCGGGAGC
>CAXTDH010000068.1:0-9982 GCA_964242405.1 uncultured Rhizobacter sp.
TCGCGGGGCGACATGGCGGCGGCGCGTCGCGGGGGCGGGATGTGGGGCGGCGAGGCGGCGGTGGCGCCTGCGGACAGGCGAGGCAGCGGCGCGCCTGCGGACGGCTCAGCGGCCGGCGGCGGCCGGTGCGTTCACCCGGTCGAGGTGGCGAACCACCGCGGCCATCGCGCTCCGGTAACTCGGTGCGGTGTGCAGAATGTGCGGCCCGAGCAGCGCATTGAGCCGCGGGAGGGCGTGGAACGGCACCGAAGGGTAGGCGTGGTGCTCGACGTGGAACGGCATGTTCCAGGCGAAGAAGCGGACGAACGCGCCGGCGTACACGGTGCGGGTGTTCTCGAGCATGTTGGCGTTGTCGGCACAGCCGGTGTGCTCGGACAGCAGGTACTGGCGCATGAAGACCTGGCCGATCGTCATCGGCAACAGCCACAACCAGACAGCGGCGAACGAGCCGGCAGCGATCGACGCCGCCATCACCGCCAGATAGCCGGCGGCCACCCAGCGAGCCTCGCGCACGATCAGGCCGCGCTTGTCGGCCGCGACCCAGGGCTCCGTCACCCGGCCCGCCACATGGCGCAGCAGCACGGTCACCCGGCCGACCCAGACCGGCGGCCCCACCACGTACCAAGCCAGCGCCCGGCGGTTGCGCGGCAGCGGTGAGGAAAGCTCAGGGTCTCGCGCCGGATCCTGGGTGTAGCGGTGGTGATCCCAATGAAAGGCGCGGTAGTACTCGTAGGGCAGCAGGATCGCGAAGCCGGCGAAGTGGCCGAGCAGGTAGTTCCAGCGTCGTGTCCTGAACGCCGTCTGGTGGGCCGTTTCGTGCAGCGGATTGAAGAGGAAGGCCTCGAGATAGGCCAGCAGCAGGAGCAACGGAGCCGCTGCCCACCAGGTTCCGCGGCACAGCCAGAGCGCCGCCCCGACCGCGACGATGGCGCCTAGATGAGCGGCGGCTCGCCGCGCGCCGCGCACGTCCGATTTGACGGACAGCGGCCGGAGCGCATCGGCCTTGAGCTTGAAGGAAGCAGCGGGGGAGGAAGGAGTCATGTCGGTAGGCGGGCCTGACGATCGCTGCCGCATTATCCGTAACGGCTCCCCCGGGCGTGGAGCGTGGCCTCAGCCGCCCGGCTTCTTCTCCACATGGCCGCCGAACTGGAAGCGCATGGCCGACAGCACCTGATTCTGGAACCCGGCCTCGCCGCGCGACGCGAAGCGTGAGTACAAAGCAGCGGTCAGCACCGGCGCCGGCACCGCCTCGTCGATCGCCGCCTTGATCGTCCAGCGGCCTTCGCCCGAGTCGGAAACAGCGCCGGAAAACTTGGCGAGCGCCGGGTCTTCGTGCAGGGCGATCGCCGTCAGGTCGAGCAGCCAGGAGGCGACGACGCTGCCGCGGCGCCAGACCTCGGTCACATCCTGCAGCTTGAAGTCGTATTGGTAGAGCGACGGCTCGCGCATGGGCGTCGTCTCGGCGTCGATCTCATGGTCGCGCTTGCCGATGTTGGCGCCGCGCAGGATGCCGAGGCCCTCGGCATAGGCGGCCATCATGCCGTATTCGATGCCGTTGTGGACCATCTTCACGAAGTGGCCGGCGCCGCTTTCGCCGCAGTGCAGGTAGCCCTGCTCGGCGGTGCCCTCGCCTTCCGGCCGGCCGGGGGTTCGGGGGATGTCGCCGATGCCGGGCGCGAGCGTCGCGAAGATCGGGTCGAGCCGCTGCACGGCGTCGGCGTCGCCGCCGATCATCATGCAATAGCCGCGCTCGGCGCCCCAGACGCCGCCGCTGGTACCGACGTCGAGGTAGTGCACGCCGTCCTTTTCCATCAACTCCCTGGCCCGGCGGATGTCGTCGACGTAGTAGGAGTTGCCACCGTCGATCAGCATGTCGCCGGCTTCGAGTACCGGCAGCAGCTCGGCGATCGTGTCGTCGACGACCGCGGCCGGCACCATCAGCCACACAGCCCGCGGCTTGGCGAGCTTCGCGACCAGGTCCTCGATCGAACTCGCGCCGGTGGCGTGTTCCTTCGCCAGCGCCTCGACGGCCGCAGGGGCCTGGTCGAACACCACGCAATCGTGGCCTCCCTTGAGCAGCCGACGAACCATGTTGGCGCCCATCCGGCCGAGGCCGATCATTCCGAGTTGCATGTCGATCACTCCCAGGTCATGCGCCGGGTTCGGCGTGTCGCGATCGTAGACCGGGGCGGGAAACGATGCTGCGGCGGGCTTCAGGCTGAAAAGATCGTTGCAGCGACAGCTGAAGGGATCCAGTCACCCGCCAGTCACTCTCCGACGGGAATACTTTCCGACGCCGACATGAAGCTGCGATTCGCCCCCTGCGTCTTTACAGGTTCCTTTGTTCAACAGGAGAGTCATCATGCGAAGCCCCGGTTATCTTTCTGTCCCCGCGCGCCGCCGGCGCCTGATCCGGACCCTCATCGCTGCCTCGACGGCGACGGCGATCTCGCTCATCAGCGGATGCGCGAGCACCGGCGATGCCAGTAGCCCGTCAAGCTCGGGCGCTGCGGGCGGCAGCACGGCTGTCGGTGCCGACTCGAGGCTCGCAACCTGTGCAGCGCCGATGGGAACCATACGGCTGCAGGATGGCAACGAGCCCGCATCGTCGCCCCAGGCCGACAAGCCGACCAACGAGATTGCGTCCAACATCATCGCCGTGCTGAATGCCTTGCCGAGTTGGGCCACCAATCGCCCCGAAAAGGCAGCCGCCCCTTCCGGTGGCGCATCGCTGGACTCGATGCGCTTGCTGATTCAGCAGTCCAACTGCTTCGTCATCCTCGATCGTGGCGGCTCGGAGATCGCTGCCGACGACGAGAAGCGACGCGGGCGCACCGGCAACGAGATGCGGGCGAAGGCCAACCTGGGCGCGGGTCAGGAGGTCGCGGCCGACTACGTGTTGCGTGCCACCGTTCTCTCACTCGAGACGAGCGGATCACGCGGCATCAATGTCGGGGCACTGACCAAAGTCTTCGGCCAGGCCAGCGCCGGCCAGACGGTCACGGAGGCCAAGGTACAACTGGTGCTCTCCGAGATTCGCTCGAAGGTGCAGGTCAGCGCCGCCCAGGGAACGGGATCGGGTTCGAACACCAACCTCGCGAGCAACGTGCTCGGACGGGTCGGCGGCGGCTTCGGGGCGCTCGGGCTCAGGTCCGAGTCGAAGACCTCCGGCACGACCATCCTGTTGCAGGCGCTGGCCGACGCCTACAACAAGATGGTCCCCGCGGTCCAGAACTACAAGGTTCAGATGGTCAAGGGCGGCCTCGGCGCCGGCGGCTTGCTGAGCATTCAGGGGGCGACCCGGTCGCCCTGACCTACCGCCCTTAACGACCGCCCTGGCCGCCCCGAGGAGCTGCCGCGAGGCGCCGAAGCTTCAGTGCCGCGCGACCGCCAGCCAGCGGTCGAGTCGATCACGATCGGCCAGCAACTCCGCACTCGCGCCTTCATGCACCACGCTGCCCCGGTCGAGCACCACCGCCCGCTCGGTGATCGGCAGGATGAGCCGCGGGTTCTGCTCGACGATGATGGCGCTCATGCCTTCGTCGCGCACCACCCGGGCGATCGAGCGCAGCAGTTCTTCGACGATGATGGGCGCCAGGCCTTCGAGCGGTTCGTCGAGCAGCAGCAGCTTGGGGTTGAGCACCAGCGCACGGGCCACCGCCAGCATCTGCTGCTCGCCGCCGGAGAGCTGGTTGCCCATGTTGGATCGCCGTTCGGCCAGGCGCGGGAACATCTCGTAGGCCCGGACCACCGTCCACGGCCCCGGCCGGGCGACGGCGGTCAGGTTCTCGTCGACGGTCAGCGACTTGAAGATGTTGCGCTCCTGCGGCACCCAGCCGATGCCGGCCTCGGCGCGGCGGTGCGGCGGCAAGGCGCTGATGTCCTGCCCGGCCAGCACGATCCGGCCGGCATGGCGCCGGGTGACGCCGACCAGGGTGTTCAACAAGGTGGTTTTGCCGGTGCCGTTGCGGCCGAGCAGCGCCAGCGACTGGCCCATCGGCAGCGCGAGCGACACGTCCTGCACGACCACCGCCTCGCCGTAGCCCGAGCGCAAGCCCTCGACGCGGAGCAGGAGCTCAGCCATGGCCGGCGCCTCCCTCGCCTTCACCGAGATAGACCGCCTTGACGCGCGGGTCGGTCGCGATCTGCTCCACCGAACCTTCGGCGAACACCGCGCCGTTGACCAGCACCGTGACGCTGCGCGCGAAGTTGAAGACGAGGTCCATGTCGTGTTCGATCAGCAGCACCGAGACATCCGCCGGCAGGGCATTGACGATGTCGAAGATCTCCTGGCGCTCGCCCTCCGGCACGCCGGCGACGGGCTCGTCGAGCAGCAACACCCGCGGCTGGCAGGCGAGCGCGGTCGCGATCTCGAGCAACCGGCGCTTGCCGTAGGCGAGGTGCTTGACCTGCTGGTCGGCCACGTCGTCGAGGTGGAACTGGGCCAGGAGCCGGTCGCAGGCGGGGGCGACGCGGGGGTCGCTGCCGAGCGGCTTCCACCAGCCCGCACCGATGCCGAGCTGCGCCGAGACGCTGAGCGCCAGCGATTCCAGCGGCGTCAGCTCGCTGAACAGCTGGTTGATCTGGAAGGTGCGGACGATGCCGCGCCGGACGCGCTTGTAGGGCGCGAGCCGGGTGATGTCGTCGCCGTCGAGCTCGATGCTGCCGGAGGTCGGCTCGAGCACGCCGGTCAGCAGGTTGATGAGCGTCGTCTTGCCGGCGCCGTTCGGCCCGATCAGCGCATGCCGGGCGCCGCGCTCGACGCTGATCGAGACCTCGTTGGTCGGCGTGATGCCGCCGAATCGCTTGACCAGCGAACGGGTCTGCAGGACGGTGGCGGACGTGCTGGCAGCCGCGCTCATTCGCGCCTCGCCTCCGCACCCACACCCACACCCGCCCTCGCCCCTGCCATCGTCCCGCCGAACCAGGTGCGAGGCCGCAGCAGCCGTTCCCGGCCGACCAGCACCAGCAGCACCAGGAACAGGCCGAGCCAGAAGTTCCAGTACTGCGGCGTCCAGGCGGAGATGAGGTCGTGCAGCACGGTGAAGACGATCGCACCGAAGATGCCGCCGTACAGGTAGCCCGTGCCGCCGATCACCAGCACCAGCAGCACCTCGGCACTGCGGTGGAACTCGAACACATCGAGCGACGCGAAGCCGCTGGTCTGCGCCAGCAGCGCACCGGCAGCGCCCGCGACACCGGCCGCGACCGTGTAGATGGCAATCAGCCGGGCATTCACCGACAAGCCGATGCTGGCAGCGCGCAGCCGGTTGTCGCGCAACGCCTGCAGCGAGACGCCGAATGGCGACTGCATCAGGCGACGACCGGCGAGCAGCGCCACGATCAGCACGGTCAGGCTGTAGGCCGCCGCCACCCGCCCCGACAGGTCGAAATCGAAGCGGCCGAACGGCGTCAACAGCGGCCCCATGACCACGCCTTGCAGCCCATCGGCGCCGCCGGTCAGCCAGTCGAGCTTGTTGGCGAGCTCGTAGAGGATCGACGCCACGCCGAGGGTGACCATCAGCCGGGTGAGATCCGAGCCGCGCAGGATCAGCAGGCTGCCCACCGCCCCGAGCGCGGCCGAGAGCACGGTCGCTGCGAGCAGCCCCAGCCACGGGTCGGCGTTGCCGTGCTTGGCCAGCAAGGCTGCGGCATAGGCGCCGAAGCCGAAGAAGGCGGCATGCCCGAGCGAGACGATGCCGGCGTAGCCGAGGATCAGGTCGAGCGACAGTGCGAACAGCGCCAGGATCACCACTTCGTTGAGCAGCAGTGCCTGGTTCGGCAGCAGGAACCAGGCGAGGATCAACACGGCGAAGAGCGCGAACTCCCACCAGCGCCAGCGGGTGGCGGCGGCCAGGTGAGTGGCGGCGAAGCTCGTGGCGGTTGTCGGTGGCACCGCCGGACGAACCACCGCGCTCATCGGCCACCCCCGGCACGAGCGAACAACCCCTGGGGACGCAGCATCAGGATGACGATCATCAAGGCGTAGACGATGAAGGCGCCGAGCTTGGGCACATAGTATTTACCGGCGACGTCGGCGATGCCGAGCAGCAGCGCCGCGAGCAGCGGGCCGGTAATGGTCGTGGTGCCGCCCACCGAGACGACGATCAGGAAATAGATCATGAATTTCAGGGGGAAGCTCGGGTCCAGGCCGAGGATCTCGGCCCCGAGCGCGCCGCCGAGCCCCGCCAGGCCCGAGCCGACCGCGAAGGTCAGCAGGAAGATGCGGTTGACGTTGAGCCCGAGGCCGCGCGCCACCCGCGGATCGTCGACCGAGGCACGCAGCTGGCTGCCGAAGCGCGTGCGCGCCAGAACCCACTGCAGCGCGACCGTCAGCAGCGCGCAGACGACGACGATGAACAGCCGGTACTTGCCGATGCCGACCCATTCGATGGCCAAGCGCCCCTCCAGCCACGGCGGCAGGTGGATGTTCTGCTGCATCGAGCCGACGAAGTAATCGACTGCCGACACTGCCATGAACACGAGTCCGATCGAGAACAGCACCTGATCGAGGTGCGGCTTGGCATACAGGCGGCGGTAGAGCGTCGGCTCGAGCACCGCGCCCAGCAGCGCCGCACCGAGAAAGGCGAGCGGCAGGCAGGCGATGAAGGGCACGCCGAGCCGGTTCATCAGCAGCACCGTGATGTAGCCGCCGGCCATCGCGAAGGCGCCGTGCGCGAGGTTGATGAAGTTCATCAGCCCGAGCGTGACCGCAAGACCGACGGCCAGCACGAACAGCAGCATGCCGTAGGCGATGCCGTCGAAAAGCAGGGTCAGCATGCGGTTGGCGATCCGGTCGAGCCCGCGGCCCGCCGCCGGGCCGCCCCAAGGCGCGGCCGCTCCCCCGCGGGGGGAAGGAGCCGGAGGGGGGAGGGGGCCGTCATATCTTCACTTCGTCTTCGCCGGATCCTTCACTTCCTTCAGCACGTCGAACTCGACGTTGTAGAGCTGGTTGCCCATCGCCGCGACACGTTGCACCTTGCGGATGTAGACGTCCTGGACGATGTCACGTGACTGGCCGTCGATCAGCACCTGGCCGCGCGGGCTCTCGAAGATCTGCCCCTTCATCGCGTTCAGCAGCGCTTCGCCGCCGGCCCCTTTGGTCGCCTCCAGGCCCTTCATGATGACCCGCATGCCGTCGTAGCCGCCGACCGCCATGAAGTTCGGCCGCAGCCCCGGGTTGGCCTTGCCAAAGGCGTCGACGAACTTCTTGTTCAGAGCCGACGGATGCGCAGCCGAGTAGTGGTGCGAGGTGATCATGCCCATGGACACGTCGCCGATGTCGTTCAGCTGCTCGTCGTCGGTGACGTCGCCTGTGGCGATCAGCTTGATGCCCGACTTGTCGAGGCCGCGCTCGGAGAACTGCTTCATAAACACCGAGCCGAAACCCGAGGGCACGAAGACGAAGACCGCGTCCGGCTTGGCATCGGCGACGCGCTGCAGGAAGGGTGCGAAATCGGGGTTGCGCAGCGGCACGCGCAACTGGGCGAGCACCTGGCCACCGTTGAGCAGCGTGCGCTCGCGGAAAGTGCGTTCGGCATCGATGCCCGGGCCGTAGTCGGTCACCAGCGTCACCACCTTCTTGATGCCGTTCTTGGCCGCCCATTCGGCGATGCCGAGCGTCACCTGCGGCAAGGTGAAGCTGGTGCGGACGATGTAGGGCGAGGCCTCGACGATGCTCGAGGTGGCCGCCGCCATCACCACCTGCGGCGTCTTCGACTGGGTCGCGATCGGCGCCACCGCCACCGCCAGCGGCGTCAGGCCGAAGCCGGCGAGCGCCACCACCTTGTCGTTGACGACCAGTTCCTGCGCCAGGCGCCGGGTGCTGTCGGCGACACCGGCGTCGTCCTTCAGGATCACCTCGACCTTGCGGCCGGCGACGGTATTGCCGTTCTGTGCCAGGTAGAGATGGACAGCGGCACTGACCTCCCGGCCGGTGGACGCCGAGGCGCCGGTCATCGGCAGGATCAGGCCGATCTTCAGCGGGGCGGTCTGGGCGAAGGCGCTGGCGCCTGTCAAGACGAGTGCAGCGAGGGCAGCGATGCGCAAAAGCGGTCTCTTGGTCATGTCGGTAACGGCGAACCTAAAGTTGGGGAATGCGTTGTCGGGGAAGTGGGTGGTCGGACCCCGCCCCGCTGAGTGGCGAACTGTAGTCAACCGGCCGACCATCGATCGCAGGGTTTGCCCGTTTCGGCAAGCGACCGGACGAGGTTCGACAAGCTGCAGGGCGATAGAAGACGTCGGCATCGGATGCTTCAATCGGCCCGCCCGACCTTCATCAGCAACTCGATCAGCAGCGCCCGCTCGGCAGCCGTGAGGGCACGCAGGGCGGGCTCTTCCATCCGCTCGGCGATCTGTCGCGCCCGGTCGACGAGGTCGGTGCCGGCGGCGGTCAGGTGGATGTGCATCTCGCGCCGGTCGGCGGTGCCGCGCACCCGCGCGACCCAGCCGCGCTCGACCAGCCGGTCGAGCGTCACCGCCATATTGGGCGCCGACACGTCGAGCGCCTGGCCGAGCTGCTTCTGGTTGATGCGCGGGTTGCCGGCGACCAGCATCAGGATCGAGAACTCGACCACCTTCAAGTCGAGCGCCGCGAAATTGCGGGTGAAGACGCGCCTCAGCGTGATCGCCGCGCGGCTGGCGGCATAGCCGACGAGGTGCGTCATCGGCGACAAATCGATGCCGGCGTCGAAGCTCGCCACGGCTTCATGTTTGCCAGCGTCGAGGTTCGCCACGGGCTCCTGTCGAGCCTCAAGCCGCCGACTTGCGCGCTGCGCCGAGGTAGGTATCGATGACACGCGGATCCTTCGCCAGGTCGGCGGCCGGCCCTTCGAGCGCGATCTCGCCCATCTCGAGCACATAGCCGTGATCGGCCACCTCGAGCGCGGCGCGGGCGTTCTGCTCGACCAGCAGGATGGTCACGCCGGTGGCCCGCAGGCCGTCGATGATGCGAAAGATTTCCTTGACGACCAGCGGGGCGAGGCCGAGGCTGGGTTCGTCGAGCATCAACAGCGCGGGCTTGCTCATCAGCGCCCTGCCGACAGCGAGCATCTGCCGCTCGCCGCCCGACAAGGTGCCGGCGAGCTGGGCGCGGCGTTCCTTCAGGCGCGGGAACAGCGCATACACCTCGTCGAGCGCAGCCTCGCTGTTCTTGTGGCCGAGCCGCACCTGGCGATAGGCGCCCAGGCGCAGGTTGTCCTCGACGGGCATGGTCGCGAACAGGGCACGGGTCTCGGGCACGAGCGCGATGCCTTGCATCACCCGCTCCTCGAGGGTCTGCAGGTCGACCGGCTGCCCGCGGTAGCCGATCGAGCCGCGCGCCGGCAACACGCCCATCAACGCATTCAGCAGCGTCGACTTGCCGGCTCCGTTCGGGCCGATCACGGTCACGACGCTGCCGGTCTTGGCCTTCAGGTTCAGGCCATGCAGCACCTCGGCCCGGCCGTAGCCGGCGTGCAGGTCGCGGACGTCGAGGATGTCGGTCATGGGGCGATCCGTGGATGGTTGTTCAATGCTCGGTCCCCAGATAGGCCGCCCGCACCGCCGGGCTGGCCTGGACTTCCTCGGGCGTGCCCTCGATCAGCCGGGTGCCGAACTCCATCACGACGATCCGGTCGACGAGGCCCATGACGAGGTCCATGTCGTGCTCGACGATCAGGATCGAGAGGCCCTCGCCGCGGAGCTGCTTCAAGACGCTCGCGAGGCCCTGCTTCTCCTTGAGCCGCAGGCCCGCGGCCGGTTCGTCGAGCAGCAGCAGCGTCGGGTCGGCGCAGAGCGCGCGCGCGATCTCCATCAGCCGCTGGGGCCCGAGCGCCAGGTTGCCGGCGAGCTCGTGCAGGTGCTCGCCCATGCCGATCCGGCGCAGCTGCTTCTCGGCTTCCTTCAGCAGCTGGCGCTCCTCGGCGCGATCGAGCCGCAGCATCGCCGAAGCGACGCCGGGCCGGCCGCGCAGGTGGGCGCCGAGGGCGACGTTCTCGAGCAC
>CAXTDH010000069.1:0-9976 GCA_964242405.1 uncultured Rhizobacter sp.
GGGCGATGCCGAGCCGGGTGAGTTCCGCCGCCAGTCCGAGCGCTACCTGCAAGGCTGGCGCGAAATCGGCAACCGCGCCAAGGCCTGGGCGCAACCCGAAGCCAATCACTTCACCGCCATCTACGGCTTCGAAGACCCGAAAAGCCTGCTGTGCCAATGGGTCCTGCAGGCGGCCAACACGCCGCGGCTCTGAGCGCCATCCGACCGCCGCCGCCGCCGCCGCCGCCACAATGGCCGACATCCTCCAGGTCCTGGGCCTCAGCCGATCCTTCGGCGCGGTGACGGTCGCGAGCGACGTGCACTTCAACGTCGCCGAAGGCGAGATCCTCGGCGTCATCGGCCCGAACGGCGCCGGCAAGACCAGCTTGTTCGGCATGCTCTCGGGCCACGTCGCGCCCTCCGAAGGCAAGCTCGTCTTCCGTGGCGACGACATCACCGCGCTCGTCAGCCACGAGCGGGCGCGGCTCGGCATCGCCCGCACTTTCCAGATTCCCCGCCCGTTCGGCCAGATGACGGTGTTCGACAACCTTCGCGTGGCGGCCACCTTCGCCGGCGGCCTGCAAGGTGCGGAGGCGACCGAATGGATCGAGCGCTCGCTGGCGATCACCGGCCTGACCCGTTATGCAGAGACGGTCGCCGGTCGTCTGCCGCTGCTGGTGCGAAAGCGCCATGAGCTCGCCCGGGCACTCGCCATGCGGCCGAAGCTGCTGCTGATCGACGAAGTCGCGGCCGGGCTGACCGAATCGGAGGTGAGCGACTTCATCGCCATCGTCCGCCGGATCCGCAACATGGGCACGACCGTGGTCTGGATCGAGCACGTGATCCGCACGATGCTGACCGCGACAGACCGGCTGATGGCGCTCGCCGGTGGCAAGGTGCTGGCGATCGGCAAGCCGCTGGAAGTGATCAACCTGCCCGAGGTCAAGCGTGTCTATCTCGGCGCCTGAACCCGTGGCGGCGAACGCCGGGCCGGTGCTGCAGGTGACGAGCCTCGCCGCCTACTACGGCGAACTGCGCGCCATCTACGACATCACACTCGAACTGCAGCGCGGCGATGTGCTGGCGATCATCGGCGCGAACGGCGCCGGCAAGTCGACGCTGCTGCGCTCGCTCGTCGGCCTGATGGGCAGCGGCAGCGCAGGTGGCCATACCTGGATCCGCGGGGTGATCGAGTTCGAGGGGCGGCGCCTCGAGAAGCTGACGCCGGACAGGATCGTCGATGCCGGCATTGCTTTAGTGCCAGAGGGCCGGCGGCTGTTCGGCCGCCTGTCGGTCGAGGACAACCTGCTCGCCGGCGCCTACCTGCCACGCTGCCGGCCGACCATCGCCGTCAAGCTCGAGGAGGTGTACACCCTCTTCCCGCGTCTGCGCGAACGCAGGCGCCAGCCGGTGGCGCAGATGTCGGGCGGCGAGCAGCAGATGGTCGCGATCGGCCGGGCGCTGATGTCGTCGCCGGAATTGATCATCTTCGACGAACTCTCGCTCGGCCTGTCGCCGGCGATGGTCGACGACATCTACCGCAACTTCGCGAACATCGTGGCGAGCGGCGCGACGACGATCGTCGTCGAGCAGGACCTGAAGCGGGCGCTGGCCGCCTGCAACCGCTTCGTCGTCATGCTCGAGGGCAGCATCGTGCTCGAAGGCCGGCCGGGCGAGGTGAGCGAAGAGGCGATCACGGCGGCGTACTTCGGCACCAGCGTCGGCACCAGCGTCGCCCATGGTTGAGGCGGTGAAAATGGCGTCGACGCGGCCCCTTCGATGAGCAACGACGACCTCTACTACCTCGGCATCGACCTGGCCAACGGCATCCTCTCCGGCGCGATGCTGGGCGGCTACTACGCCTTGATCAGCGTCGGCCTGGCGCTCAACTTCGGCGTCATGCGGCTCGTCAACCTTTCGCACGGCGACTGGCTGATCGTTAGCGCCTACCTGTGCGTGACCTTGCTCACCGCCGCCCCGGTCGCGCCGTTCTGGGCGCTGCTGATCGTGGTGCCCGTGATGTACGGCATCGGCTACGCGGTGCAGCGCTTCCTGCTCAACCATGTATCGGTGCAGGCGGCCGAGCGGCGCGGCATGTCGCCGGTGTTCGGCCTGATGCTGCCGCTGCTGGTCACCTTCGGCCTGTCGATCGTCCTCAGCCAGGGGATGCTCTCGATCTTCAGCTCCGACGCGGCGACCATCCGCAACGACTTGTCGTTCTCGGCAATCAGGCTGTCGGAGGATTTGAGCGTCTCGACCTTGCGGCTCGGCTTCTTCGTCGCCGCCGTGGTGCTGCTCGGCGGGCTCGCGCTCTGGCTGCGATCGACGCACATCGGCCGGGCGATCCGCGCCGCTTCCGACGATCCGGAGATCGCCGCATTGATGGGCATGCACACGGCGCATGTCTACGCGGTCGCGAGCGGCGTGGCGCTGGCCTCGGCATCGATCGCCGGCTTCATGGTCGGCATGTCGCGCTCGTTCCAGCCCTTCGACGGGCCGCCGTTCCTGCTGCTCGCCTTCGGCGTGGTGATCCTCGGCGGGCTCGGGTCGATCGCCGGCAGCCTCGTCGGCGGGGTCGTGCTCGGCATCGTCCAGGTGCTGGCGGGGACGTACTTCGGGCCGGCGGCGCAGCAGGTCGCGGGCTACCTGCTGATCCTGCTGGTGCTGGCGGTGCGGCCGCAGGGGCTGCTGGCGCGATGAGCAGCGAGCGCTGGGGCGGCCGCTGCCCGCCGGGAAGGCGGACGTGAAGGCCCTGCCGCCTGCAGCGGCACCGTCGGCCGGGTCGACAGCGGCCGGGTCACCAGGGGCCGGGTCGCTGACGGCCACGTCGCCGGCGGCCGGGTTTGCAACGGCCATGTCTGCATCGCCCCCGTCTGCATCGCCCCCGTCTGCATCGCCCGCGTCGGCAGCGCCCGCGGCCCTGCCGAAGCCGGCGGATTTCAACGCCAGCCGAGCGCCGCGCCGGCCGTTCAAGGCACTCGCCGATTCCTTCTACGGTCGGCAAGGCGCCATCTGGGCAGGGGTGATCGCCGTGCTGTTGCTGCTGCTGCCGGCAGCCGTCGCCAGCAGCAGCTACGTGCTGCACCTGTTGTTCTCGGTCTTCGTCTTCGCGCTGCTCGGCCACGCCTGGAACCTGCTCGCTGGCTACGCCGGGCTGCTCACCTTCGGGCAGCAGGTGTTCATCGGCCTGGGCGGTTTTGCGCAGGCGCTGGTCTTCTATTACGGCCAGTGGCCGATCTGGCTCTCATGGCCCGTCTCGGGCATCGCCTCGCTGCTCTTCGCCTGGCTGCTCTGCCTGCCACTGCGTGAAGGCGGCGGCAGCCGGCGCCGAGTCTGGACGGGGGTCGGCGTCGCCGCCCTCCTCTGGATCGCCTACGAGTGGCTGATCGCTTTCCATCCGGAGGCCGATGTCTTCCGCAGCGCTTATGTGCGGCGGGTGGCGATCCTGCTGCTGATCTTCCTCGGCGCCCTGCCGCTCTTCCGGCTGCAGGGCGCCTACTTCGCGGTCGCGACCTGGCTGATCGCCGAGTCGGTCGCGAGCGTCTTCAACGGCTGGAACGTCGCCGGTGCCGGTGGCGGCATGCAGCTCAAATCCGATGTTTCGCCACGCGCGCTCTACTACGTCGCGCTGGTGCTGCTGATCCTCGTCACCGCGGCAATCTGGCGCTGGATGCGCTCGAGCTACGGCCTGGCGCTGACGGCGATCCGCGACGACGAAGAGGCGGCGCGCAGCAGCGGCATCGACGTCGGCCGCGTCAAGTCGACCGTGTTCCTGTTCGGTGCGGGCGTGACCGGGCTGGCCTCGGGCCTCTACTTCATGGATGTGGTGATCATCACGCCGCCGTCGGCGTTCTCGATCTCGTGGGCCTCCTACATCGTCTTCATCGCCGTCGCCGGCGGCATGGGCACGGTGGCCGGGCCGGTGATCGGCGCGGTGCTGTTCATCATCGTCGACCGGCTGCTCGGCGCGGTCGCCGGCCAGGGGCTGCTGGTGCTCGGCGGGCTCTCGATCCTGCTGATGCTGCTGTTGCCGCGCGGATTGATGGGGGTGGTGCACGACCTGCGCCACCCACGCCGATCGGGTCGTGGCAGCGACGCGGGCTGGATGCGGCTGCGCCGTCTGCTGCTCGGCGACGACGCCCGCTCCGACCGCGCGGCCTTGTCGGCGCAGCCCGGCGTCGTCGGCGCCTACCTGCTGCCGGGTAGCCCGCTGCTCGCCTTGCAGCGCGACGTGCCTGCCTACGCCGGCTTGGTCGCCGGCATGGCGCAGGTCGCCCGCGAGATCGAGGAGCTGGCGCCCGACACGCTCGTCATCTACTCGACCCGCTGGCTCGGGGTGCTCGACCAGCAGTGGCAGGGCCGCGCCCGCATCACCGGCCTGCATGTCGACGACAACTGGCACGAGTACGGCGAGATGCGCTACGACCTGACCACCGACGTCTCCCTCGCCCGGGCCTGCATGAAGGCGGCGAACCGGGCCGGCATCCATTCCAAGCTGGTCGACTACGCCGGCTTTCCGATCGACTCCGGCACGCTCACCGTCACCAGCCTGGTCGACCCGGAGGGGCGCTTGCCGATGCTGGTCGTCGCCAACAACCTCTACCTCGACGACGACAAGACCCGGCTGCTAGGCGAGCTTGCCGGCGCGCAGGCCGCGGCCCAGGGCAAGCGGGTGGTGGTGCTGGCCGTCGGCGAACTGTCGGGCACCGCCTTCCGCGACGACCGGCCGCTCGCCGACGACCGGGTCGCGAGCGCCACGGACGACGACTGGAACCGCCGCATCCTGAAGCTGATCGAGCGCCGCGACCTGGACGAACTCGCGCGCCAGCTGCCCGACTACCGGCAGCAGGCCAAGCCCGACATGGGCTTCAAGCACTTCGCCTTTGCCCTCGGCGCCCTCGGCGGGCGGTTGGGGCGGGCGGAGGTGTTGGCCTACGGGCCGCAGTACGGCACTGGGGCGGCGGTGGTGCGGTTGCTGTGAACGGGCTGGCCCGGGTGGCGGCGCCGACTGTGCGCGCCTGACCTGTCAATGTGGCTTCGTTCCGGGATCGGAGCCGTCGCTGCGCCGCTGCTCCGGATGGCCCTTGGTCAGCGCGGTGTGCTCATGCGTTTCCTTGGCCTTGGCGACGGATCGTCGTTGCCAGATGGCAATGACAATAACAATGACGAAGGTCGTGAGGGCGAGCAGCCAGACCCAGTTTCCATTCGAATCCATGAGCGTCTCCGGTTTCATTCGGCAAGGGCAAGACGAGTGCCCGCCGTCGGCTTGCGGATCGTGGCACGCTTGGCTTCTTCCTGCACTGCCGGTCCGGCCCTGACAGCGACAGCTACAGCGACAGCGACAGCGATTGAGCTTTCCATTCGACGAAGACCGAACAGATGACGACAACCGAATCCCAACGACCTGCCGATGCGACGATGGCGACCCTGGTTCCCGGCAAGGCAGCGCCCCGCGGCCGGTTCCCGCACGTCAAGCGGGCGGGCGACTTTCTGTTCGTCTCCGGCACCAGCTCACGCCGACAGGACAACAGTTTCGCCGGCGCCGAAGTCGACGCGATGGGCACGACGACGCTCGACATCCGGGCGCAGACACGGGCCGTAATCGAGAACATTCGCGACATCCTGCGAGAGGTCGGCGCAGATCTGTCGGACGTGGTCGAGATTTGCAGCTACCTGGTCAACATGAACGACTTCGGCGGCTACAACGAGGTGTACGGCGAGTTCTTCGGCTTCGACGGGCCGGCACGGACGACGGTGGCCGTGCATCAACTACCGCATCCGCATTTGCTGATCGAGATCAAGGCGGTGGCCTGGCGGCCGATGTCGTCTTCACTTGGTGGAAGTTAATCGGCGGAGGGGTGGTCCATCCGTTTGATGTTGCTTGAGGCCGTTGTCAAGGGCGGGCGTCGGAACTCGGCCGGCGCCGCACGAAGGCGGACGAAAAGAATTGCTGGCAATTGCTCGAGACGCGATCCATCCGACTACTGTGGGAGCGCCAGGACATCGCGGCGATTCAGGCGATGAGTTCTACGCCGACTGAAGGCGCCCGGATCGAGTCGCCGCAAACCTGGCGCCAATGACGGTCCTCGGCCTTTTGATCGCCCAGGCTAGCGACCGGAACCAACCCGGCGCAGCCCGTCCCTAGATTGCAGGATGTATCGCACGGTGCCCTGCTGATAACTTCCGCTCGCGCGTCGGCGAGGCTTCGTCGCATGAATGCCGAGGAACGGGGAGAACACTGTGCGAATCAGGACAAGCGCCCTTGCGGCAATGACATTGAGTCTATTTGCAATGCTTTTCGGCTGCGGCGATGATGGCGACGGCGACCAAGCGAACGATGGCACGGCGGCGCCGACGGCACTGAGCTATGCCGCGGGCCCGGCGATCACGATCGGCACGCAGGTCCAGTGGGCGCCTGTGGTCACGGGCGCCAGCGCCACCCGGTACACCGTCTCGCCCGCACTGCCGGCCGGCCTCGTGCTTGATGATTCGACCGGCGTGATTTCTGGCGCGCCCACCACTGCGAGGGCGAGCACGCCTTATGTCGTGACCGCGTCCAACACCGGCGGTTCGGTGAGCTACACGCTGACATTCGCTGTATTGCCGACCTCGATTGGCCCGCTGGGCGAGGTCAAGGCGAGCGGCCCGGCCGAGACGCCGCCGATAGCGTTGTCTTCGTCGACCCCCGCGTCGGGCGAGACGCTGACGGTTGCCGTTTCGGTGCCCGGCGCGACGTTGATTGACCTCGCCTTCGCCGGCAACGGCTGCGGCGCGCTGAGCAATGCCAGCGCTCCGGCCGCGGCACTGACACAGTCGGGCGCCGTCGCCGCGAGCGGACAGTGCCAGGTGACCGCCACGGCGACACTCACCACCGGCGCGACGCAGTACAGCTCCGAGTTCACTGTAGCCCCGAGCCAGCGGCTCGCCGGGCAGGGGCTATCGCTCGCCGGCGGTACTTACTTCCCGAGCGGCGACGTGGCGCTTTTAGGCAGCTCACCCGACGTCGCTGCCGGCGCGATCCGCGTACCACAGGCACTGATCAACGGCGGCAGCGCTTCGATCTACGTCGCGCAGACGGGCAGCGCCAAGGCGACGCGCGCCCTCGTCCAGGTTTCGGGCGTTCCTGGCTACTACATCGTGCCTCTCGTGCCGGACACGACCTCGAACACCTACCGCATCGAGCTGCTGGCAAACGCCGACTTCCTTGGTCAGATTGCAGCAGGCTCGGCGCCGAACGCCGTGCAGGCGCTCGTTGCACGCGGGGCCGCCGCCCGTCCGGCAAATCTGCCCTCCGCCAGCGAACCTAAGGCCGGCGCTTGGCTGCACGCGCAGGACGTGCACAGGATGGCGGTCAGCGGAACTACGCTCACGGTCACTGTAAGCCTCGTCAGCCCGGGCGGGGGTGTGTCGGCACCGGTTAGCGCGACGGTGCCGGTTCAGCCGGTGGGCTCGGGCCCGATCCAGGTATCCCTATCCTGGGCGGGCGCCGTCGACGTCGATCTGCACGTCACCCCGCCGAGCGGCACCGACATCTACTACGGTCAGCGCTCCGATGAGACCGGCGGGACGCTCGACCTCGACAGCAATGCCGGCTGCGCGATCGACAACGTCAACAACGAAAACATCGTATGGACGGCCGCCTCGAGGCCGGCGGTGGGCGCCTACACGGTGCGCGTCGACTACTGGTCGAAGTGCAGCAGCGCCGCATCGATTCCCTACACGGTGCGCGTCACAAACTGCGGCGTGTCGACGACTTATAGCGGCACGCTTTCGGCTGACCAGGCCGACGCCGGCGGTGCGGGGTCCGGCATCCCGGTCGCGACGATCGACTACCGGTCGTGCAGCGGCTTATCGGTGGCCGGCACGGCGCGCTACGACGATTACCAGCCAACGAGTTCCGGCTTGTCAACGATGGCCCGACCGCTCCCGATCCGCTACGCGCAGGTCGAGATACATCAGACCGCCGACGACAGCGTCCTCGCGACCGGCCAAACCGACGAGAACGGCAGCTACTCGCTCACCTTCGCGATGGCGACGCCCGGCAAATACTACGTCAAGGTGCTTGCCGCCTCGGACCTCGCCTGGGCGACGCAGAAGGTGCTCAACACAGGCAACGCGATATACGCGGTGAAGACACCCGACCTCGATGCGTCGATGACGCCGAACGCAACCGGAATCGACCTCGGTGCGAAGCGCGGAGGCTCCTTCGCCGAGGCCTTCAACATCTTCGACCTGGGCATTTCGGCCCTGAAGGAGGTGCAGGCCCGCTTTGGCGCGACGCTGCCCGCACTGACTTGGCGTTGGACTGCGGGCCAGGCGACCTGCGGCGGCGCCGCCAGCTGTTACGACAAGGCTGACAACTCGATCTACGTGCTTTCCACCGCTGCGGACACCGACGAATACGACGAACCTGTGCTTGCGCACGAGTTCGGGCACTTCGTCATGCGGCAGCTCTCGCGCGACGATTCGCCCGGTGGGGGCCACGGCTTCAACCAGCCCACCGCTCCCGCCCTCCCGTGGAGCGAAGGCCTGCCCACCTTTCTCGGTCAACGCACGCTGCAGACACCGACCTACATCGACACCAACGCGGCCGGCGCATTCGCCTTCAACGTCGAGACGGTGCCGAGCTACGTGCCCGCGGGAACCAGCGACGGCACGCTCTCCGGCAATCTATCGGAAGGGCTCGTTGCGGCCGTCCTCTGGGACCTCGCCGATACCGGACAGGACAGCCGCACCGTCGGCGGCACGGTCTACAAGGACACCTTCTCAAACCCCGACGCTGCCTATTCGGTGCTCAAGAGCTGGCGCGGCAAGACCCACGACCGCGGTGCGGCAGGCGCGGACCTCGTCGACTTTGTCGACGAGTGGCTCTGCACCGTCCCGCAGGCGGCATGGGAAGCGACGCCCGGCAACAACTTCAGCGGCGTGATTTCGAAGCTCAACGGCTTCCCGTACCTGCCGCCGGCGACGCCGAACTGCCAATGACACGACCCGGAGTGCTGATGACACGACCTGGACTGCCCAGTGCGGTGCTGGCGCTGGCGACGCTTGCCGCTGCCGTCGATGGTCGGGCGGGCAGCGACCTGTTCGGTTCGCTGCCGGGCGCCATGACGTCATCCGTTCCGCGCCCCACGGCCGGCCAGACGGTCTCTGTCAGCCTGCAGGTGACGTCGGACAGGCCACTGAAGGATCTCAAGGTCGCCTTCGCGGTGCCCGACAGCTGCGCCGTACTTGAGGCCACGTCGGCACGCAAGACCGGCGTCTCACTGCGGGCGGGGCGGCCGGCGCGCTTTTCGACCATGGTGCGCGTGCTGCGCATCGAACCTTGCAAGATCGTTGCGAGCGTGGTGCAGACCGATGCGAGCGACGCCCGCACCGGCTGGGTCTACGCGATCGTGCTTAACGAGGTGCCCGCGCCGAACGTGCCGGCGACCGTGGGACACGACGCTGCCGGCCGTCCGACAATCGACGCCGTGGTGCGCTGACCGCGCGCGACAACCGACAACCGACAGGGCAGTAAACCGCGTGCGGCCTGGACAGACAGACGCACGCCTGGACTTCCTGAGACCGATGGCGAGCGCTTTTGCTCCGACTCTCCGTGCCTGGTGTAGGGTGCACTGATCAGGTCGCTGGCCCGGCCGCTTCCAAGATTCAGCGTTCGTCGAACGACAGCACGACCCGCTCACTCACCGGATGCGCCTGACACGTCAGCACGAAGCCGGCCGCCACCTCCTGCTTGTCGAGCGCGAAGTTGCGCTCCATCCGCACCTCGCCCTCGACACACTTCGCCCGACAAGTGCCGCACACGACGGAGGTGCAGGAGAACGGCACTTCCAGACCAGCCGCGGAAGCCGCGTCCAGGATGCTCGGCTGCCCGCGGCTGAAGCCGATCTCGCGCCGCAGACCATCCCGGACGATGACGATGCGCGCCACTTCCGCATCCCCCGGCAGCGGCTGGTGCAGCGCGGCACCGACCTGCGGCCCAGCCAGCGGCACG
>CAXTDH010000070.1:0-9959 GCA_964242405.1 uncultured Rhizobacter sp.
GCACCTACCCCTTCGTGACCTCGAGCAACTGCTGCGCCGGGAGTGCCGCGGCCGGAGCCGGCGTGGGGCCCGACGTTTTGCACTACATAGTGGGCATCACCAAGCCCTATACCACCCGTGTCGGCAGCGGCCCGTTCCCGACCGAGCTCGACATGGAACTGCCGGGCAGCGTCGGCCATCACCTGTCGACCGTCGGCCAGGAGCGCGGTACCGTGACCGGCCGACCACGCCGCTGCGGCTGGCTGGACGCCGCGCTGCTGAAGCGCTCGATCATCATCAACGGCATCTCGGGCCTCTGCATCACCAAGCTCGATGTGCTCGACGGGCTGGCAGAGATCAAGGTCTGCACCGGCTACCAGTTGCACGGGCGACGGATCGACATATTGCCGCTCGATGCCGACGACATCGAGGCCTGCGTGCCGATCTACGACACCTTCCCCGGCTGGCGCGACAGCACCTTCGGTGTGACCGAGTGGGGCAAGCTGCCAGTGAATGCCCGGCGCTACCTGGAGCGGGTGCAGGGCTTCATCGGCGCGCCGATCGACATGGTGTCGACCGGGCCGGATCGGGAGCACACCATCCTGTTGCGCCATCCATACGAAGCGACTTCGCGGCCGGGGGCGTGATGCGAAACGTCGTCAACAAGCCGATCGAGCCGGCGAGTCGTCAGGCGCCGGTCGCCCTGGAGGAATCCGCATGCTGACCGACGACGGCAAACACCTGTACGTGAACTGGGATGAATACCACATGCTCATCGAGCGCCTGGCACTGAAGATCGCCGGCAGCCACTGGGAGTTCGATCAGATCCTGTGTCTCGCGAGAGGCGGCATGCGAGCGGGTGACGTGCTGTCGCGGGTGTTCGACAAGCCGCTGGCCATCATGTCCACGAGTTCCTACCGGGCCGAGGCGGGCACCATCCAGGGCCGGCTCGACTTGGCCAAGTACATCACCATGCCGAAGGGCGAACTCGCAGGGCGGGTATTGCTGGTCGACGACCTGGCCGATTCCGGCATCACCCTACGCGCCGTGGTCGACCGTCTGCGGAGCATGGCGTCGATCAGCGAACTGCGCTCCGCGGTGATCTGGACGAAAGGCGTGTCGACCTACACCCCCGATTACTTCGTCGAGATGTTGCCGACGAGCCCGTGGATCCATCAGCCCTTCGAGGACTACGACGACATGCGTCCCGAAGGCCTCGCGAAGAAGTTCGTCATTTGACGACGAATCGCCCGTCGCGTTCGGTGGTTCGCGAGCACGGGCCGATGCCCGAGCCGGGCAATAAAAAAGGCCGGCATGCAAAGCCCGGCCTCTTGTTGTCCCGGCATCGTTGCCTCGGGATATTCCACATCAATTCCTGACCTGAATCCTCTGTCTTGTGGTGCCCAGGAAGGGACTCGAACCCCCACGGAGTTACCCGCTAGTACCTGAAACTAGTGCGTCTACCAATTCCGCCACCTGGGCTTTTCAGGAAGCCTCAGACTATATCCGAAAACGACACATTGAAAAATAACAACGACGACCATCTTCAGCTCGCCACGCCGGCTGTTTCTGCGGGCGCGCCTGATGTCAGCAGCGAGGTCGAAGGCACGGTGCAAGGCCACCGCGACGGCCACGGGTTCGTGGTCCGCGACGACGGCCAGGCCGATCTCTACCTCTCCCAACAAGAAATGCGGGCGGTGCTGCACCGTGACCGCGTCAAGGCCCGGATCGTCCGGCATGACCGCAAGGGCCGGCCGGAGGGCCGGGTGCTCGAAATCCTTGAGCGCCGCCCGGTGCCGATCATCGGCCGGTTGCTCAACGAGAGCGGTGTCTGGCTGGTCGCACCCGAGGACAAGCGCTATGGCCAGGACATCCTGGTGCCGAAGAACGCGATTGCCGATGCGGCCGCAGGGCAAGTGGTCGCCATCGAGCTGACCGAGCCGGCGTCGATGTATTCGCAGCCGGTCGGCCGAGTGACGGAGGTGCTGGGGGAGATCGACGACCCCGGGATGGAAATCGAGATCGCGGTGCGCAAGTACGAAGTGCCGCATCAGTTCTCGCCCGAGACGCTTGCCCAATCCGCGGCTTTGCCCGACAAGATCAGGCCGGTCGACCGCCGCGGCCGCATCGACCTGACCGACGTGGCACTCGTGACCATCGACGGCGAGGACGCTCGGGATTTCGACGATGCCGTCTACTGCGAACCGGCGCAGGTCGGCAAGAAGGTGGGCCGCACGAAGGCGCCGAACGGCTGGCGGCTGGTCGTCGCGATCGCCGACGTCAGCCACTACGTCAAGCCGGGCGAGCCGATCGATGCGGATGCCTACGAACGCGCCACCTCGGTCTACTTTCCGCGGCGCGTCATTCCGATGCTGCCCGAAAAGCTGTCCAACGGCCTTTGTTCCCTGAACCCGAACGAGGACCGTCTGGCGATGGTCTGCGACATGCTCGTGACCGACGACGGCGCGATCGAGGCCTACCAGTTCTTTCCGGCGGTGATCCGCTCGCAGGCCCGCTTCACCTACAACGAAGTCGCCGCGATCCTCGGCAACACCCGGGGGCCGGAGGCCGCGAAGCGCCAGGAACTGGTGCCCGACCTGCTGAACCTGCACGGGGTGTATCGGGCGCTGCTCAAGGAGCGCGCGAAGCGCGGTGCGGTCGACTTCGAGACCACCGAGACGCAGATCGTCTGCGACGAGAACGGCCGCATCGAGAAGATCGTGCCGCGCACCCGCACCGAGGCGCACAAGCTGATCGAAGAAGCGATGCTGGCCGCGAACGTCTGCTCGGCCGACTTCATCGCCCGCGCCAAGCACCCGTCGCTCTACCGCGTGCACGAAGGGCCGACGCCCGAGAAGAAGACCTTGCTGCAGAACTACCTGCGCGCGCTCGGCCTCGGCCTGTCGATCAGCGACGACCCGAAGCCGGGCGAATACCAGGTGATCGCCGCCGCGACGAAGGATCGGCCCGACGCCCAGCAGATCCACAGCATGCTGCTGCGCTCGATGCAGCAGGCCATCTACACCCCGACCAACAGCGGCCACTTCGGCTTGGCCTACGAGGCCTACACCCACTTCACCAGCCCGATCCGGCGTTATCCGGACCTGCTGGTCCACCGGGTGATCAAGGCGCTGCTCAAGGGCGGCCGCTATCAGCTGCTGAGCCCGGCGCTGAAAACGCCGCCGGTGGTGCGCAAGGTGTCCGGCAAGGCACCTCGGCCGACCGGCGTCGAACCGGAACAATGGGAAATGGCCGGCGCCCACTGCAGCGCCAACGAGCGCCGTGCCGACGAAGCCTCGCGCGACGTCGAGGCCTGGCTGAAGTGCCGCTACATGCGCGAGCACCTCGGCGAGGAGTTCGGCGGCACGGTCAGCGCCGTTACCAGTTTCGGCCTGTTCGTGCAGCTCGACGGGCTCTACGTCGAGGGGCTGGTGCACATCACCGAACTGGGCGGCGAGTACTACCGCTTCGACGAAGCGCGCCAGGAGCTGCGGGGCGAGCGCAGCGGCGTTCGCTATGTCGTCGGCTCGCGGGTGCGCGTGCAGGTCAGTCGCGTCGACCTCGACGGCCGCAAGATCGACTTTCGAATGGTGCGTGAAGGCGACGACGCGGTGGGCGGTACGCGCTCCCGGCGCGACCGGCAGGCGGACAAGACAGCCGCGACGAGCGGCGAACTCGCCTCGGTGCTGTCGGCCGATCGCAGTACCAAGGCAGCGACGAAATCCAGACGCGGGAGCGGATCCGCGAAGGCGGCCCGGCCGGCGAGAGCCGCCAAAACGGCATCCCGCAAGTCGTCGGGCGATCCGGCCCGGCGGCGTTGATTCGGCTCGCGACGAAGATCACAAGGAGCAAACGAACATGACGACGATGCGATTCGATGGCCGGGTGGCGGTGGTGACCGGCGCCGGCGGCGGTCTCGGGCGACAATACGCATTGGCGCTCGCGGCGCGCGGCGCCAAGGTGGTCGTCAACGACCTGGGCGGTACGCTAGACGGCGGCAGCAGCCTCAGCGCCAGTGATGGCGGTAGCGGCAGCCGCGTCGGCGGCACGCCGAGCGCGGCGCTCGCGGTGGTCGAGGAGATCCGCGCCGCGGGCGGCGAGGCGATCGCGAGCGGCGCCTCGGTGACCGACATGGCCGCGGTGCAGGCGATGATCGACGAGGCGATGACGACCTGGGGCCGGGTCGACATCCTGGTCAACAACGCCGGCATCCTGCGCGACCGAAGCTTCACCAAGATGAGCCTGGACGACTTCCGGCTCGTCGTCGAGGTGCACCTGATGGGCGCGGTGAATTGCTGCAAGGCCGTCTGGGACATCATGCGCGCCCAGAACCACGGCCGCATCGTGATGACGACCTCGTCCTCCGGCTTGTACGGCAACTTCGGCCAGTCGAACTACGGCGCGGCGAAGATGGCGCTCGTCGGCCTGATGCAGACGCTCTCGATCGAGGGCGCGAAGAGCGACATCCGGGTCAACTGCCTGGCACCGACCGCCGCCACCCGCATGACCGAGCACCTGTTGCCGGAAGCGGTGCTCCAGCTGCTGCAGCCGGAGGCTGTCACGCCCGGGCTGCTGGCACTGGTCTGCGACGATGCGCCGACGCGGGCGATCCTTTGCGCAGGTGCTGGCGCCTTCGAGCGGGCGCACATCACGCTCACGCCGGGCGTGTTCGTCGGCGGGGGTGCCGATGCGCCGGAGCAGGTCGCGGCCCAGTTCGCGGCCATCTCGGATCGCGCCGAGGAGACGGTGCCCGAGAGCGGCGCCGCGCAGGGAACGGTCGAGGTCGGGAAGGCGATGCGCGCGGTGGGCTGACGCCGCTCGGCGTCTGCCTTCGCTCAGCGCCTACCTCGGCTCAGGGCGCACCTCTGCACAGGGCCTGCCTCTTCTTAGGGCCTTCCGCTGCTCAGGGCCCACCCCCGCTCAGTGCCCACGCCGATGCAAGGCCTCGATCAGGTCGCTGGCCCGCATCGACGCGCCGTGATCGGGATCGGCTGCGGCACCGTGTTCGGCGACCGCCTGGCAGGCGACCGCGAAGCCGTCGGTCGGCCCGCCCGCCTGCGCCCAGAGGCCGCCCAGCCAACCGGCCAGCACATCGCCCGTCCCGGCGCTGGCGAGCGACGCATTGCCGCTCGCGTTGATCCGCAACGTCTGGTTCGGGCCGGCCACGATACTGCCGGATCCCTTGAGCACGACGCTGCAGCCGAAGCGCTCGACCAGCCGGCCGGCCGCACCGAGCCGATCGGCCTGGACGGCGGTCGTCGTCTCCCCGAGCAGTCGGGCGGCTTCGAGCGGATGCGGGGTGAGCACCGTCGGCAGCCCGGCACGCCCACGCGCGGCGAGCCGTTCGACGAATGTCGGCGCGTCGGCCGCGACGGCATTCAGCGCGTCGGCATCGAGGACGAGCCGACCCGCGCCGTCGATCAGCCGGCCCAGCACCGCCGCGACCGCCTGGCCGCCGCCGCAGCCACAGACCACCGTGCTGCGGGCGAGGTGAGCCGCATCGTCGAGCAGATCGTCGCCACGAAACATCAGCTCCGGGCGTAACAGGTCGTGGGCCAGCGCGTTGTTGCCGCTCCCGCCCTGCAACAGGTGCAGGAAGACGCGCCCGGCACCCGCCGCGCTCGCCGCCCGGCTGGCGAGCAAGCCCGCGCCTGTCATGCCGACGGCGCCCCCGACGACGATGACGTCGCCGAAGCTGCCTTTGTTCTGCGCATGCCGGCGCGGTGCGGATGGCCCGGGGCGGCTGGCCGACAGCCAGGCATCCGGCGTCTCGACGACCGCGTCGCTGCTCAGGCCGCAAAGCCAAACGTCACCGGCATGGTCGCGGCCGGCGCCGGTGAAGAGCCCCGGCTTGAGCGTCAGCAGCGACAGGGTATGGCTGGCCGTGACGACCGCGTCCGCAGCCAACGCCTGGCCGGTGTTCGCGTCCAGCCCGGACGGCAGGTCGACGGCGAGCACCGCACAGCGCTGTGCGTTCAGGCATCGGACCGCCTCTGCGATCGGGCCCTCGGGCCGCCGGGTCGTGCCGATGCCGAGCAGGGCATCGATGGCGAGATCGCGCGATCCGAGGACCGGCACCCTGCCGGTCGGCTGGACGCGGATGGTCACCCTCGGAGTGGCGTTCGCCCGCTCGAACGACAGCCGCGCGTCGGCGGGCAGGGCAGCGGGATCCGCCTGGAGGTCGACCTGCACCACCAGGCCGCTCGCCGCGAGCCGAACCGCCGCCTCGAGCCCGTCACCGCCGTTGTTGCCCGGACCGGCCGCGATCCAGACGCGACGCGCATGGGGCGCGAGCGCCATCCCGAGCCGCGCGACGGCATCGCCGGCCGCTTCCATCAACGTATGCGGCGTCGATACCGACAGCGCCCGCACTTCGATCTGCCGGGTGCGGGCCACGCCGAACAGCGGCCATTCACGGGTGTTGGGCAGGATGCGGTCGATCGGACTCTTGCTCATCGTTCGCTATATTTCCTTAAGTCGAACGGTGCCAGCTGCATGCGGACCGTCGACCGCGTAGCACCGTGCGCCGCCCAGACCGAACAAGTCGTCATTGATCATGAATGCTATACTCACCGGCTTCGCTCGAGCAGACTGCGTCTTGCAGCTGCCGGGCGACGACGCTGCCGCTGCCTGCGGAGCGATTCGCGAACCGGCCTTCGAAGGTGTCGCGGCAGGGTTGGAGGGCGCACGGCGATCGAGTCGAGCGTACCCCCGGGTTCACAAACCAACCTGCTTAGATTCTGGCCGGATTCAAGACCCAACCTTTTGGAGAGTTCATGTCCGTCACGATGCGTGAAATGCTGGAAGCCGGTGTCCACTTCGGACACCAGACGCGCTTCTGGAACCCGAAGATGGCGCCCTATATCTACGGGCACCGCAACAAGATCCACATCATCAACCTCGAGAAGACGCAGCCGCTCTTCAACGACGCGATGAAGTTCATCCGCCAGCTGTCGGCCCGGCGCGGCACGATCCTGATGATCGGCACCAAGCGCCAGGCGCGCGAGGTGATCGCTTCGGAAGCCAAGCGCGCCGGCATGCCGTATGTCGACCAGCGCTGGTTGGGCGGCATGATGACCAACTTCAAGACGGTCAAGGGCTCGCTCAAGCGCCTGAAGGACATGAAGGCGCAGATCGAGGCCGGCAACGAAATCCGCATCAAGAAGGAAGCGCTGATGTTCCAGCGCGAGCTCGAGAAGCTCGAGAAGGACATCGGCGGCATCCAGGACATGAACGCGCTGCCCGACGCGATGTTCGTGATCGACGTCGGCTTCCACAAGATCGCGATCGCCGAAGCCAAGAAGCTCGGCATTCCCATCATCGGCATCGTCGACTCGAACCACTCGCCAGAGGGCATCGACTACGTGATCCCGGGCAACGACGACTCCTCCAAGGCTGTCGCGCTCTACGCCAAGGCCGTGGCCGACGCGGTGCTGGAAGGCAAGGCAAACGCGACCAACGAGGTTGTTCAGGCGGCGGCGCAGGGTGACGAGTTCGTCGAGGTCAGCGAAGCTGCGTGACCGTCATCGCTCGGTGGTCAGCCATCGGGTGAGTCAACGGCGTCGACAGGTCCCGATTCGCTACACGCCTTCCACGCGCGGGTGCGGACCGTGACCGGGGGCTAGTGGCCTCGAGAGGCAATGACATAGGAAAGGGGCTTCGCGGCCCCTTTTCTACAATCGAATTTGATGCCAGCGCGCCGACGGCGCCGGCTGGACAACTGGAGAACGAAGATGGCTGCAATCACTGCCAGCATGGTGGGAGCCCTGCGCGCCAAGACCGACGCGCCGATGATGGAGTGCAAGAAGGCCCTGACCGAGGCTGAGGGCGACATGGAGCGCGCCGAGGAGCTGCTTCGCGTCAAGCTCGGCAGCAAGGCCGGCAAGGCCGCCTCGCGGATCACCGCCGAAGGCGCCGTGACGGCGTTCGTCGGCGCTGGCGCCGGGTCGCTGGTCGAGGTCAATTGCGAGACCGACTTCGTGACCAAGAACGATTCGTTTCTGGCGTTCGCCAATGCTTGCGCCAAGTTGGTGGCGGAGCAGGCGCCGGCCGACGTGGCCGAACTGTCGGCACTGGCGCATTCGCAGGACGGGTTCGGCCCGACGCTCGAGGAAGTGCGCAAGGGCCTCGTCGGCAAGATCGGCGAGAACATGGCGATCCGCCGTTTCAAGCGCTACGAGGGCGTGCAGCTCGCTAGCTATCTGCATGGCACCCGCATCGGCGTGCTGGTCGAATATGCCGGCGATGAGGTCGCGGCCAAGGACGTCGCGATGCACATCGCGGCGATGAAGCCGGTGGCGCTGTCGTCGAGCGAGGTGCCGGCCAAGCTGATCGAGACCGAACGGAAGATCGCCACCGAGAAAGCCGCCGAAGACGCGGAGAAGGCGGCCGCCGAAGGCAAGAAACCGCAGTCGGGCGACATCCTGACCAAGCGCGTCGAAGGCTCGGTGCAAAAGTTCCTGCGGGAGGTGAGCCTGTTCAACCAGGCCTTCGTCAAGAACGACAAGCAGACGGTCGAACAGATGCTCAAGGAAAAGGCGACCCGGGTCACGGGCTTCACCCTGTACGTGGTCGGCGAAGGCATCGAGAAGAAGGTCGACGACTTCGCGGCCGAGGTCGCGGCGCAGGTGGCGGCTGCCGAAGCGGCTGGCGCGACGAAGGTCTGACGACCTGCTGCGCCCCGGCTTTTCGTCGACCCGGCGGGCTTAGACTTCGCAGCCGGTGCCCAGGCACCCCGACCGAACCGGAGACTTGAATTCATGCCCGCCTACAAGCGCATCTTGCTGAAATTGTCGGGCGAGGCCCTGATGGGCGAGGACGCCTACGGCATCAATCGGGCGACGATCGTGCGGATGGTGCGCGAGATCCAGGAAGTGACGCAGATGGGCTGCGAGGTGGCGGTGGTGATCGGCGGTGGCAACATCTTCCGCGGCGTCGCCGGCGGCTCGGTCGGCATGGACCGGGCCACCGCCGACTACATGGGCATGCTGGCGACGGTGATGAACGCGTTGGCGTTGGCCGACACCATGCGCCAGGAGGGCATGACGGCCCGGGTCATGTCGGCGATCGGCATCGAGCAGGTCGTCGAGCCGTATGTGCGGCCCAAGGCGCTGCAGTACCTCGAAGAAGGCAAGATCGTCGTGTTCGCGGCCGGCACCGGCAACCCGTTCTTCACGACCGATACGGCAGCGGCGCTTCGCGGCGCCGAGATCGGTGCACAGATCGTGCTCAAGGCGACCAAGGTCGACGGCGTCTACACCGCCGATCCGAAGAAGGACCCGACGGCCACGCGCTATTCGCAGATCACCTTCGACGAGGCCATCACCCGCAACTTGCAGGTGCTCGACGCGACCGCGTTCGCGCTCTGCCGCGACCAGAAGCTGCCGATCCGCGTCTTCAACATTTCCAAGGCCGGCGCGTTGAAGCGGGTGGTTCAGGGCGAGGACGAGGGCACGCTGGTCCACGTTTGAAGAGGAGTAATCGATGATGACAACCGGATGTAATGAAGTCGTGAGCCGAACGCGCGTCGATCGGAGCGCGTCATGACCATTGCCGACGTCAGGAAGACGGCCGAGACGAAGATGGGCCGGTCGATCGAGGCGCTGAAGGGCGAACTGCAGAAGATCCGCACCGGGCGGGCGCACCCTGGCATCCTCGACCAGGTGCAGATCGACTACTACGGCTCGATGGTGCCGATCAGCCAGGTTGCCAACGTGACGTTGATGGACGCGCGCACGATCAGCGTGCAGCCCTGGGAGAAAGGCATGGGGCCGAAGATCGAGCGCGCGATCCGCGAGTCCGATCTCGGCCTCAACCCGTCGAGCCAGGGCGATTTGCTGCGGGTGCCAATGCCCGCCTTGACCGAGGAGCGACGCCGTGACCTGACGAAGGTGGTGCGCAACGCCGCCGAGGACGCCAAGATCGCGGTGCGCAACCTTCGGCGCGACGCCAACGAGCAGGCGAAGAAGCTGCGCAAGGAC
>CAXTDH010000071.1:0-9882 GCA_964242405.1 uncultured Rhizobacter sp.
CGGTCGCGGTGCTGTTCGGCTTCCTGCGTTACACCTCGGTCGGCCTGGCGATGCGGGCGGCCGCGCAGAACCCGGTGTCGTCGCGGCTGGTCGGCATCAGCGTGGGGCGGATGCTGATGCTCAGCTGGGGGCTGGCCGGGGCGATCGGTGCGGTCGCGGGGATGATGGTCGCGCCGGTCGTCTTCCTCGACACCAACATGATGACCGGCGTGCTGATCTACGCCTTTGCCGCGGCGCTGATCGGCGGCATCGACAACCCCGCCGGGGCGGTCCTCGGCGGCTTCATCGTCGGCGTACTCGAGAACCTGATCGGCACCTACGTCGTCGGCACCGAGCTGAAGCTGTCGGTGGCGCTGGTGCTGATCGTCGGCGTGCTGATCGTCAAGCCCTCGGGGCTGATGGGCAAGACCATCGTGACCAGGGTGTGACGACATGAGCGAGCCCGATTCGGCGATGCGGGTGGCGATGGCGGGGCCGGGGGCCACGCTCGAAGGGGCAACGCCAGCCGCTGCCGCACCGGTCGTCGGCCCGAGCACCGCCGTCGATCAGGGCGCCCGGGCAGCGGCTGCATCGAGCCGCCCGGCGCGCCATCCGATGCTCAACCGCTGGGTCGGCGTGCTCGGCCTGCTCGCCGTCGCCCTGACCTTCCTCGTCAAGGATTACCACCTGTTCCAGGCGACGATGGTGCTGTCGTACGCGATCGCGCTGCTCGGGTTAAACATGCTGACCGGCTACAACGGCCAGATCTCGCTCGGCCACGGCGCCTTCTACGCCATCGGCGCCTACACCACCGCAATCCTGATGGACCGTTTCGGCGTGCCGTACTGGGCGACGATTCCCGCGGCCGGCGCCGTCTGCCTGGCGGTCGGCTACCTGTTCGGCCTGCCGGCGCTGAAGCTCGAGGGCCTCTACCTGGCGCTCGCCACTTTCGCCCTCGGCGTCGTGCTGCCGCAGCTGCTGAAATACAAGCACCTGGAGCGCTGGACGGGGGGTGTCGGCGGCATCGTCCTCACCAAGCCGGACGCGCCCCTGGGCCTGCCCTTGAGCCCCGACCAGTGGCTCTACCTGTTCTCGCTCGCGGTGACGGCGCTGATGTTCCTCGTCGCCCACAACCTGCTGGAGGGCAGCGTCGGCCGGGCGATCGTGGCCATCCGCGACCATGCGATGGCCTCGGAGACGATGGGCGTCGACAACCGGCACTACAAGGCGATGACCTTCGGCGTCTCGGCCCTCTACACCGGCGTCGGCGGGGCGCTCTCGGCGATCGCGGTTCAGTTCGTGGCGCCGGATTCGTTCACCATCTTCCTGTCGATCTCGCTGCTGGTCGGGGTGGTGGTCGGCGGGGTCGGCAGCATTTCGGGGGCGCTCTACGGCGCGGTCTTCATCATGTTCGTGCCGAGCGCGGCGGAGAAGATCTCGAAGGACGCGCCCTGGGCGGTGTATGGGCTGGTGCTGCTGGCGTTCATGTTCCTCATGCCGAGCGGCGTCGCCGGCCTCATCGCCAAGCTGCGCGGCCGGCGGCGGCGTGAGGGCGCTGGAAGTGTCAGTGTCAGTGGCAGTGGCACCCGCGGCGATCATGGCCGGGTGGGGTCGCCCTGAGTCGGGCGACGATTGCGATCGACGCCATGAACGCGCTGCCTCTGGATGCCGGCCTGCAACGGGGCCTCGAGGCGCTCGTTCGCCAGCGCTGGCCGCAGGTGCAGGCGATCACCCCGCCGACGCGCCTAGACGTTCGTGGCGCCGGTGGTCTCGATGGCGCCGGTGCCGCCGGTGCCACAAGCGCCGCTGATGCTGCTGCTGCTCATGCCGCGAGCGCCTCCTTCGCCGACCACGAGACCTGGGCCTTCGACGCGATCGGCGCGGGCAGTGTCTTTCCCCTGGTGCTGCGCCGAGTGGC
The DNA here is from genome assembly GCA_964242405.1 of uncultured Rhizobacter sp. Taxonomy (GTDB): domain Bacteria; phylum Pseudomonadota; class Gammaproteobacteria; order Burkholderiales; family Burkholderiaceae_C; genus LMDS01. The sequence continues at coordinate 1,898 of CAXTDH010000071.1, forward strand.
CGGCTTGCCCGGCAGCCGGTCGGCCGACGCCCGCCATCCCGGCCTCGACCTCGACATCCAGGCAACGCTGCTCGACCTGGCGATGGTGCACGGCATTCCGGTGCCGAAGCTGCGCGCCGTGCTGCGGCCGGCGAACCGGCTCGGCAGCGGCTTCATCATGGACCGGGTGAGCGGCGAGTCGCTCGACTCATGGCGCTGCGCCGAGCCGCGCTTCGCCGCCGCGCGTGGCCGGCTGGCCCGGCAATGCGGCCAGGCGCTGGCCCGCATCCACCAACTGCCGATCGGCGCGTTGCCGACCTTGCGACCGGCGCCGGCGACGGTCGAGCTGGCCGATTGCCTGGCCCGCTACCGTGCCCACCGGGTCGAGAGGCCCGCCTTCGACCTCGCCTTCCAGTGGCTGGCGCGACACGCCGGCGGCGCCCCCGTCAAGCCGGCATTCGTTCATGGTGACTTCTGCGCCCGCCGTCTGGTCGTCGGCGAGGACGGCCTGCTCGCGGTTCTCGGCTGGCAGGCGGCCCACCTCGGTGACTCGATGCAGGACCTCGGCTTCCTGTGCGCCATGGCTGCCGGCTCCGACAAGGGCGCTGTCGCTCGCAGAGGCGTGGTCTGTGGCGGCAGCCGCGAAGAGCTGTTCGCCGGATACGAGGATGCCGGTGGCCGGGTCGACGAAGCACGGGTCCGCTACTGGGAAGTCTTCAGCACGCTCGACCGTGCCGTGAGCGGCGAACCGCCTGCCGAGCACCGCGACGCCGAACTGCTCGAGCTGATCGCGCGCTTCCCGCCGGTGATGCACCCGGCCCGTCGCACCAGCGGCTCGTCGTCGATCGACGACCACCGATAGATCCCCCATCGCCAACCAACCGGCCCATCCCCACCCATGAAGCTTCCGCGCCGAAACGTCCTCGCTGCCCTCGTCACCGCCGCCGCATCCGGCCTCGTCACCACTTTCCCGGCGCGCGCCGAACCCGGCATCACCGACAAGGAAATCACCCTCGGCATCTCGATGCCGTACAGCGGCCCCGCCTCCACCTACGGCATCGTCGGCCGGGTGGCGGAGGCCTACTTCGCGATGGTCAACGACAACGGCGGCATCGCTGGCCGCAAGGTCCGGGTCGTCACCTACGACGACGCCTACACGCCGTCGCGCACCATCGAGGTCACGCGCAAGATGGTCGAGGAGGACAACGTCTTCCTGATCTTCGGCACGCTCGGCACCGCCGGCAACGCCGCGATCCAGAAATACCTGAACGCCAAGAAGGTGCCGCAGCTCTTCATCGGTGTCGGCGCCGACCGCTTCAATGACCCGAAGGGCAACCCCTGGACGGTGCCTTACCTGCCGAGCTACGGCGGCGAAGGCCGAATGGTCGCGGCGCAGATCCTGAAAACGATGCCGGATGCGAAGATCGCCGTGATGTCGCAGAACGACGACATGGGGCGCGACCTGATCAAGGGCCTCAAGTCGGGCCTGGGCGCGAAGTCGACCCAGCTCGTGAGCGAGACCACCTATGAAGTCGCCGACCCGACCGTCGATTCGCAGATCGTGACGCTGAAGTCCTCGGGTGCCAATGTGTTCGTCAACTTCGGCACCTCGCGGGCCGCCGCCCAGGCGATCCGCAAGGCCTGGGACATCGGCTGGAAGCCCGATCAGCAGTACCTCTGGTCGGGTTCCAATTCAATCAAGTCGACGATCGAGCCGGCGGGCCCGGACAAGGCGATGGGCATCCTGTCGATCGCCTACTACAAGGATCCGGGCCAGCAGCGCTGGGCCGACGACCCGGCCACCAAGGCCTATCGTGCCTTCGTCCAGAAGTACGCGCCGGCGGTCGACATCAACAATGCCTTCGGCGTCTACGGCTACAACGTCGCCCAGCTGATCGAGCAGGTCATCAGGAGTGCCGGCGCCAACCCGACCCGCGAGGCGGTGCTCAAGGCGGCGACGTCGCTCAACAACGTCGCGCTGCCGATGCTGCTGCCGGGGGTGACGATGAACAATTCTTCCGGCGACTACTTCCCATTCCGGACGGTTCGGCTGGTGAAGTTCAACGGCACCGAATTCGAGCCGGTCGGCGCGCCGCTCGTCGACAAGTGAGCGCGTTGCCGCCCGATCGCACGCCGGTGATCGTCGGCACGGGCGAGATCACGCATCGCAGCAAGGCGATTGCCGGCAGCCTGGAGCCGATCGTCCTGATGCACAGGGCGCTGCAGGCGGCGGAGGTCGACGCGGGTCCCCGGTTGCTCTCCGAGATCGATTCGCTCGACGTCGTCTGCGAGTATTCGTGGCCGTACGACGACGCGCCGGGGCTGCTGGCGGCACGGCTCGGCATCGCGCCACGCCACAGCCACTACGGTGCGGTGGGCGGCGAATCGCCGGTGCGCTTCATCCACGAGGCGGCGCTGCGCATCCAGCGCGGCGAGTGCACGGTGGCGGCGGTGGTCGGCGCCGAAGCCCGTTACTCCGTCGAGGCGGCGCGCAAGGCGGGTGCGGCGCTACCCTGGACACCCGCCGCCACCGGCGTCAAGCTGCCGACCGGCGCGGATTACCTGCCGCGGCTCGCGGCGCTGCACGGCGTCACCACGCCGGTCACCGTCTACCCGCTCTATGAGAACGCGACCCAGGCCAGCTGGGGCCAGACGCCGCGCGAAGCGCTGCAGGAGTCGGCGGCGCTCTGGTCACGCTATTCGCAGGTCGCGGCGACCAATCCGCAGGCCTGGCTGGCCCACGTCTACACGCCCGAGGAGGTTGCCACGCCCGGCCCCGGCAACCGGCTGATCGCCTGGCCGTACACCCTGCACATGGTCGCGAACCCGCTGGTCAACATGGGCGCCGGCGTGCTGCTGACCAGCCTCGGGCGTGCGCGCGCGCTAGGCGTGCCGGCCGACCGGATCGTCTACCTCTGGGGCGGCGCGGCGGCTGCCGAGCCGCGCAGCTTCCTGGGGCGCGACCAGTTCGTCCGTGCCCCTGCACAGGACGAAGTGCTGGAGACGGTGCTGGCCCAGGCGGGCGGCGACGTCGCGGCGTTCGAGATGCTCGAGTTGTACAGCTGCTTTCCGGTCGTGCCGAAAATGGCGCGGCGCACGCTCGGCCTGGCCGCCGACGCGCAGATGACGTCGACCGGTGGTCTGAGCTTCTTCGGTGCGCCGCTCAACAACTACATGACGCATGCCGCTGCCGGGCTGGTGCGGGCCCTGCGCCGGGCCCCGCCGGGTCGCAAGGCGCTGTGCTACGGCCAGGGCGGTCATCTGACGAAGCACCATGCGGTGGTGCTGTCGAGCGAGGCGCCGCCGATCGGCGCACTGGGGGAGGACTACAGCGTCCAGGCCGCGGCAGATGCCCGCCGCGGCCGGGTGCCGACGCTGGCCGACGACTACACCGGGCCGGCGACGCTCGAGACCCACACCGTCGTCTTCGACCGGCAAGGCGGCGTCGCCCACGGCACGGTGATCGCCCGCACGCCGCACGGTCAGCGCTCGCTGGCGCGGGTCGAGCCGACCGACGAGGCGACGCTCGCCGTCCTGATGGACCTCGACCGCACGCCGATCGGCTCGACCGGCGAAGTGCGGATCGAAGCGACGGCGGCCGGCGAGCGCCTGCAGCATTGGCGCTCGGTTTGAGTGCTTGCCCGCTGCCTTCTTCGGTCACTTCTGTGCGCGTTCAGAATGACGGGAAACGTACTCGCGCAAGACGGCATCCATCCGGGACTGCCAGCCTTCACCGGTCGACTTGAAATACGCGAGAACCTCCTGGCTGTAACGGACAGACACCAGCAGCTTTGGGCTCTCGGACTTCGGTCGACCGCGGAGTGCACGCGAAGGGACCATCGCATCCAACTGCCGGCCGGTCAAAGGCTGCGCGTCCGGGTCCGCTTTGGCGGCAGACACGATCACCCTGTCCTCGGCGACGGACGGCATTGCTATCGCGCTACTTGCTGATTTTTTCGACATAGTGCTTGACTTCCCGGCGGTTGGCCCGGCGCAGGCTGATGATCCTGCGCGTCGAGCCTCTGTCCACGAATGCAACGTAGTAAAGGATGTCGATCCTCGGTGCAAGCGCAATGATTCTGGACTCGGCGTATTCGTGGCGATCGTCTACCCAAACCCAAGCGGCTTCCCAGTCGAGCTCATCTGCCATGGCCAACGAGACGCCGTGCTTCGCTGAATTCGCCGCGTCCTTGATCGGATCGAACTCGATTCGCACTATTAATGTAGCTACGGCAAAGGCTATTGTCAACGGGTCTTGATGCGGGAGCGCTCGGTGACGATCCGAACACCACGTGGACGGCCAGCGTGACCGCTCTTCAACGCAGCAACTCCAGCCGCCGGGCGATCGCCACGGCCTGCGTCCGGCTCTGGGCGCCGAGCTTCATGTTGATGTTGCGCAGATGGGTGCGTACGGTGCTGTCGGAGACGAACAGCCGCTCGGCCATCGCGTTGTTCGAGTAGCCCTCGGCGAGCAGCTGCAGCACCCGGATCTCCTTGCGGGTGAGCGGCTCGGGCGTGGCGGTGTTCGCCACCGGTGATGCAGCGTCACGGGCGTCGTGGCCGACAGCGACCGGTGCCAGTACCTTGACCAGCCGCTGCAGATACTCGGCGAAGATCGGGCTGCGCGGCGCCTCGCACGCCACCCGGCGAATCAGCGGGCCGACCGCCTCGCCCTCGTCGAGGATCAGGCGCACGAACCCTTCCTGCGACGCCTGTCGCAGCACCTGCGCCATCGCGTCGACAGCCGCGCCTGCCTGCCCCGATCGGCCGAGCGCCAGCGCCAGCAGCACCCGCAGCTTGAGGCTGCGGCGGTGCAGGCCTTGGTCCTCCGCCATGGCCAGCTCGGCACGGATCTGCGGCACGGCGGCAGTCGGATCGCCGAAGCTGAGTTCGTGCCGCAACCGGGCGAACTCGATGGTGTCGACATCGTGCGCCGGCAGCCGCATCGCCCGCACCCGGATCCACACCGGGCGGTCGTCTGCGCGCGCGAGCTCGTCGCGGCTGGCGTCGGCCCGGCCCTGCAGCAGCAGCAGCCGGGCGCGTTCGAGCTTGGCGCTCGCGACCACCCGCGGCAGCTGCCGGTGATGACCGAGGTACTCGAGCTCCGTCAGCACCTGGAACGCCTGGTCGATGTCGCCGCGAAGGAAGGCGATGCGCGCGAGCATCCAGTGGCTGCTGATCATGTGGTCGGGCAGGCCGACGTCGCGGGCGAGCGGCAGGTAGACGTTGAGCAGGTGCTCGGTTTCGTCCAGGCGATTGGCCTCGTACAGGGCGCCGGCGTAGAGCACGCCCGCCCAGGCGTTGCCGTTGGTCGGGCTGTAGGAGGCGGAATGGGTGGCGTTGACGGCCATCCGGAAACGCGCCGTCGCCTGGCGCAGCCGCCCCTCGCGGAGGTCGAGCACCCCTTCCTCGGAGTCGGAGTACATCCGGTTGAAGGCGCCGTCGCTGCTGGCGCGGCGCGCCTTCTCGAGCAGGCGGTGGGCTTCGGCATCCTGTCCGAGCGTCGCCAGGATGTGGGCCATGGCATTGGCGAGCACGGTGTCGGCGAAGGGTTCGCAGGTCGGCAGCCGGGCGAGGCTGGCGCGTCCGACCGCGTCGGCGTCCTCGTACCGGTCCATCATGGCGAGCAGCAGCGGCCGCAGGGCGTTGACATGGGCCAGGACCGCGGTGTCGGCAGCGCACGTGCCGCCCGAATCCTCGAGCAGCGCCATCGCCTCCCAGGGGCCGTGGGTGAAGCAGGCCGCCCAGACGGCCGCCACCTGGAGCAGCGGCTGCGACCGCAAGGCCGCCTCCGGCACGGCGGCGAACCAGCGGGCGAGCAGGCGCATCCGCCCCTGCTCCAGGAAGCGCCGCACGTGCATGCCGAGCAGGGCGAGCGCATGCGGATGGTCACCCCCCTCGATGGCGTGGTCGATCGCCGGCACCGGTCGCCCCTGGGCTTCGTACCAGCCGGAGGCGGCCAGGTGAAGGCGCAGGTACTCGTCCGGCTGATCGCGCGCCAGCCGTGACCGCAGGAAGTGGGCGAACAGGCTGTGGTAGCGCCAGCTGCGCTCGCCGCCATCGCTCGGCGCGACGATCGGCGTCAGGAACAGGTTGGCCGCCTCGATCCGCTCGAGGATCCGGCCGCCTTCGTGGCGCGGGTTGAGCGCCTGACAGAGCGGCGCGTCCAGGTGCCGCAGGATGCTGGTGCGCAGCAGGAAGTCGCGAATCTCCGGCGGTTGTTGCGCGAGCACATCCTGGGCGAGGTACTCGGCGACCGCCCGGTGCGTGCCCGAGAACCGGTCGATGAAGTCGCTGCCGGTGCCCCGTTGTTCCAGCGTCAGCGAGGCGAGCCAGATCGCCGCCACCCAACCTTCGGTCTTGCGGTGCAGGCGCAGCAGCGCTTCGGCCGGCAACGCCTCCATGCGGCGCAGGTGGAAGAACTCGACCGTCTCATCGACCGTGAAGCGCAGGTCGTCGACGTCGATCTCGACCAGCTGGCCGCGCGCCCGCAGCCGGCCCAGCCCGAGGTCGGGCAGGCTGCGCGAGCCGATCACCAGCTGGCCTCGGCGTGGCAGGTGGTCGATGATCTCGCGCACCAGGCCCATGACGGCCGGCTCCTGGATGGCCTCGAACTCGTCGAGGAAGAGCATGAAGGGGGCGTCGTGAGACGCGATCCGCTCGACCGCCTCGAGGGGCGTTCGGGATGTGAACGGCTCGTCCATCAGCCGGCCGAGCGCCGCGGCCAGGCAGGCGAGGAAGCGGGAAGCGTCGTTGTCGGCCCGGTCCAGGGTGAGCCAGGCGCAATCGATGCCGCTCGCAGAGAGGCGGTTCCGCGCCTGCAGCATCGCGGTCGTCTTGCCGAAACCGGCGGGCGCCCGGACGAGGGTCAGCTTGGCGGCGTTCGCCCCGGCGATCCGGTCGCACACGGCGCTGCGAAGCACCTGCTCGGGCGTCGTCGCCGGCGGGTTGATCTTGGTCGCGAGCAGCCGATCGCCGGGCGTCGGCCGGAGGGTCGGTGTGGGCACGGCGCACTGTGTCACGACCGCGGCCGGGTAGCCAGTCGGATCGACCCCTATCCGCTGGGCAACCGCTCCGGTGCCGCTGTTTGCCGCCTCACACCTTCCGCTCCCGCGCCGCCCAGTGCGGCTCGCGCAGCTTGTACTTGAGCAGCTTTCCCGCGGCCGAAAGCGGCATCTCGGCCCGGAACTCGATGCTGCGCGGGCACTTGTAGCCGGCGATCTCGCGCCGGCAGTGGGCGTCGATCTCCTCGGCGGTCAGGCTGTGGCCGGGGCGCACGACCACCACCGCGTGCACCGCCTCGCCCCAGCGCTCGTCCGGCACGCCGATCACGGCGCACATCGAGACGGCCGGCAACTGCGCGATCACGTTCTCGACCTCGGCCGAGTAGACGTTCTCGCCGCCGGTCACCACCATGTCCTTCAAGCGGTCGACGACGAACAGGAAGTCGTCGGCGTCGAAGTAGCCGGCGTCGCCGGTGTGCATCCAGCCGCCCTTCAAGGCCGCGGCCGTCTGCTCCGGCTTGTTCCAGTAGCCGGCCATCACCATCGGCCCGCGTGCCGCGATCTCGCCGGTGACGCCGCGCGCGACCGGCTTGCCGTCGCGGTCGACGATGCGGATCTCGGCGATCGCGACCGGCCGGCCCGCCGAGCGCCGACGTTCGGCCGGCTGGCCCGGCTCATGGCACCAGGGCGGCAGCACGGTCACGACCGGCGAGAGCTCGGTCATGCCGTAGACCTGGGCGAAGCTCGCGTTCGGCAGGGCGGTCATCGCTTGCGTCAACAAGGCATCGTCGATCGGCGCGGCGCCGTAGAGCACCAGCTCGAGGCCGGCGGTGTCGAACGCGCCGAAACGCGGGTGCTCGATGACGCGCTTGAGCATCGTCGGGACGAGAAAAGTCTCGTTGCCGCCTTCATGGGCGATGGCCTCCAGCACCGCGACTTCGTCGAACACCGGCAGGATCACCTGGCGCACCAGCCGGGTCATCAGCTGCAACACCAGGCCGA
>CAXTDH010000072.1:0-9853 GCA_964242405.1 uncultured Rhizobacter sp.
GGACCGCATCTGGCGTGCGCCGGCACGAGCGACCGGCGGCGGGCTCTGGGCCATGTTGCGCGCGCGGCTACTGTCGTTCGGCATGGTGCTGACGATCGGCTTCCTGCTGATCATCTCGCTGGTGCTCAGCGCCGTGCTCGCGGCGCTCGGCCGTTGGTGGAGCGGCTTCTTCGGCAACTGGGCCTTGGTCGCGGGCGTCCTCGACTTCCTCATCAGCTTCGGCATCACGACGCTCGGCTTCGCGATGATCTACAAAATCATGCCCCGGGTCAGCATTCGATGGCGCGATGTCTGGATCGGCGCAGCGGTGACGGCCTTGCTGTTCGCCATCGGCAAGTCGTTGATCGGCCTCTACATCGGCCGCAGCGGCGTCGTCTCAGGGTACGGCGCCGCCAGCTCGATTGTCGTGCTGCTCGTGTGGGTGTACTACTCGGCGCAGATCTTCCTGTTCGGTGCTGAGTTCACGTGGGTGTTCGCCCATACCTTCGGTTCCCGGCAGGATGTGCCGGCCAAGCTCGATGCGACCGGGACGGTGCCGGACCGCAGTGCCGATGGGCCGGCGCCGACGGCGGCGGTGGATGGCAAGACGGCTAGCGCTCGTTGAGTTGAATTGGGATCGAGGCGCGGTCGCGGGGCTCCTGCGGGAGTTGATAGCCGAGGTCGAGCATCGGGTGCCTCATTCGATAAGTCTCTGCTCTGATGATAAATACGACAATGTATATTATGTCAACTAGATCACGAGACATTGGGATGTGAAATCGTTGCTGCCAGTTCCACACCGGTACGGCCGCCAGCAAGTTCGTCCGGGTACGGCCACGCATAGCTGAGACAATCCCCGCATGCGTCGCTGGTTCGTTCTCCTCTTCATCGTGCTGCTTCCGCTCCAGGTCGCCTGGTCGGCTGCGTCGGGGTACTGTCAGCACGAAACCGGAGAACAGCAGACCCACCACTTCGGACATCACTTCCACGTCCATGAAGGTGGGGAAAAGAAGTCCACTGCCCTCAAGCTGATGGCTGACGCTGACTGCGCGACCTGCCACGCGGTGGGTACGCCGGCCATCACGATGAAGGCCGAACTGCCCGACTTCTCGGCTACGTCGACGGCGGCTCTCCACGTGAGCAGGCCGCATTACTCATCAGCGCTCGCCCGCGCGCCTGACCGCCCTCAGTGGCTTCGTCTCGTCTGACCGGCGAGACGTTCACGCAACTTCAACTGTCCTGACGTTTCGCCGAATCCCTGGGTCAACCTTGTGAGATTCGATGCGAAAACACGTGCTGCCGCTCGGGCTGGCGGCGATATTGCTCAGCCCATTCTTTGCTTATCCCGTGCAGGCGCAGCCTGGGCGGGCCCTGACCCTCTCGCAGGCGCAAGAGCTTGCAGCCGCCAGAAGCTTCACCGTCGCTGCGGCACAGCGCGAGGTAGAAGCCAACGACGGTGCGGTTCGTCAGGCCGGCGCGTGGCGAAACCCCGAATTGAACAGTTCGGCCGAGGACAGCCGACGGTCGACACGCGTAACGACCGCGACGTTCGCCTTTCCGATAGAGCTCGGAGGCAAGCGTGCCGCTCGAGCGGGCGCAGCAGACCGCGAGCGGGCGTACGCGGTCGCAGCACTGAACAATGTCCGTGCGCAGCTTCGTTCCGATGTGGTCCGAGCATTCTTCGGGGTGCTCGTCGCGCAGGAACGAGTCGCGCTGGCGGCGAACTCGGCTGAACTGGCGGCTCGCGCCGCAGATGTCATCGGTCGACGCGCGGCAGCGGGCAAGGTCTCGCCGGTCGACGAAACCCGTGCGCGAGTGGACCAGGCCAACGCGCAGCTCGAGGCAGGTGAAGCCGCGAGCGAGCTGGAGTCGGCCCGGCAGATCCTCGCTGCCCTGTGGGGCGACCCTGCGCCGAACTTCCAGACGGTTGAGGGCGACATCGAGCTGCTGCCCGCCCGTGCTGCCTCGGCGGAACTGGCCCGAGCGCTGGACAGTGCCCCGGGTCTCCTGACCAGCCGCATCGAAGTCGAACGACGCCGGGCCCTCATCGATGTCGAGCGGAGCAAGGGCGTCCCTGACCTCACGGTGAGCGTCGGCGCCAAGCATGACAACGACCTTGGCCGAACGCAGGCGATCGTCGGCATCTCCATCCCCCTGCCCTTCTTCGACCGCAACCAAGGCGCCACTTACGAAGCGTCGAGGCGTGCAGAAAAGGCGAGCGACGACTACCAAGCCGCGCGCATCCGAGCGCTGACGGAGCTGCAGCAGGCGTCGAACCAGTTGGCAGTCGCGCGAAACGCCGCGCAGACGCTCAAGACCACGGTGCTGCCCGCGGCTCAGCAGGCCTACGAAGCCGCGACTACCGGGTTTCAGGCCGGTAAGTTCGGCTTCCTCGACGTCATCGACGCCCAGCGTTCGTTGCTGCAAGCGCGCGCCCGCTATCTCACCGCGCTGTCGACCTCCAACCAGGCCGCGACGGCCATCGACCGCCTGCTCGGCTGGTAACGGAACACCTCATCATGGCAATCAGCAACAAACAACGCATCGCGATGGCGGTCATCGTGCTTGTCGGCATTCTGGGCGCGGGCGCCGTCCTTGTGACGGACCGAGCAAGACCTGCAGAAGAAGAAGCCGAGCACCCTGAAGCCGGCCACGACGAGAAGGCTGAGCAGGCGAAGAAGAAGAACGCCGCTCCCGGGCAGCCCCGGCACGAGGAGCACGACAAAAAGATCGTCAGGCTCTCGGACGAACAACTTGGAACCGCGGGCATCAGCATCGAGACGGCCGGCCCTGCAAACAGGCAGGCTGTCGCCCAGTTCCAGGGGGAAGTCCACTTCAACGACGACCGAACGTCGCACGTCGTGCCGAGGCTCGCCGGCGTCGCAGTAGCGGTTCCCGCCCACCTCGGGCAGCTGGTGGCCAAGGGCCAGGTGCTCGCGGTCATCACGAGCACGTCCCTGTCCGAGCAACGCAGTGAACTCTTGACGGCGCAGAGGCGGCGTGAGCTGGCCCAGTCGACTTACGAGCGCGAGAAGAAGTTGTGGGAAGACAAGATTTCGGCCCAGCAGGACTACCAACAAGCGCAAAGCGCCCTGCAAGAGGCCGACATCGCGGTTCGAAACGCTGCGCACAAATTGGCGGCCATCGGTGCCGGCGGCTCGTCGTCCGGATTGAACCGGTTCGAAATTCGCGCGCCTTTCGCCGGGACGGTGGTCGAGAAGCACTTGTCGCTCGGTGAGGCTGTCAAGGAAGATGCAAGCATCTTCACCGTGTCGGACCTGACAAGCGTCTGGGTCGAATTCGCGGTGGCTCCGAAAGACTTGCAGGCGGTTCGTGTCGGGCAGCGCGTCATCGTGTCGTCGACTGCCTTCGACAGCAAGGCCGAAGGAATCATCGCCTACGTGGGCGCGCTGTTGGGCGAGCAGACGCGAACTGCGCGTGCACGCGTGACGCTGACCAATCCGCAGGGTGCGTGGCGCCCGGGTCTTTTCGTCACTGTCGCAGTCCTGGGCGAAGACGAACCGGTGCCGCTTGCCGTCAACGTGGATGCCGTCCAGATCGTCGACGGGCAACCGACGCTCTTCGTCGTCACGCCTGGCGGCTTCCTCGCGACAACCGTCGAGCTAGGCCGCTCCGACGGGCGCAGCGTAGAAATCCTCGGCGGCCTGAAGCCCGGCGACAAGTACGCTGCGGCCAACAGCTTCGTCCTGAAATCGGAACTGGGCAAAGCCAGCGCTGAGCACGGCCACTGAGCCGGGCTGCCTCATGTTCGAACGCATCATTCGCTTTTGCATCGACCAGCGCTGGTTGGTCATGGTGGCCGTCCTGGCCATGGCCGCCCTCGGTGTCTACAACTATTCGCGTCTTCCCATCGACGCGATGGTCGACATCTCCAACGTCCAGGTGGTCATCAACACCGAAGCGGCGGGCTACTCGCCGCTGGAGACCGAGCAACGGGTCACCTACCCCATCGAGACGGTGATGGCCGGGCTTCCGGGTCTCGAGCAGACTCGCTCACTCTCCCGCTACGGCCTGTCACAGGTCACGGTCATCTTCAAGGACGGGACCGACGTCTACTTCGCCCGGCAGCTTGTCAATCAGCGAGTCCAGGAGGCGCGAGACCGGCTTCCGGCCGGGGTGACGCCTTCCATGGGGCCTATTTCGACCGGCTTGGGCGAGATCTACCTCTGGACCGTCGAAGCGGCGGACGGGGCCCGGAAACCGGACGGGGCCGCCTACACGGCGACCGACCTGCGCGAAATCCAGGACTGGGTCATCAAGCCGCAGCTGCGCAACGTCAAAGGCGTCACCGAAATCAATTCCATCGGCGGTTTCGAGAAACAGTACGTCGTCGCCCCGAACCTGGAGCGGCTCGGGGCCTACGGCCTGATGCTCTCGGACGTGGTCAGCGCGCTGGAGAGGAACAACGCCAACCAGGGCGCCGGCTACATCGAACGTCGAGGCGAGCAGTACCTCGTTCGCGCACCCGGGCAGGTGAAGTCGATGGACGACATCGGCGACATCATCGTCGGCACGGCGCAGGGCCAGCCCATCCGCGTGCGAGACATCGCCGCCGTCGAACTGGGCCGCGAACTTCGCACGGGCGCTGCCACTGAAAACGGCAAGGAGGTCGTGCTCGGCACGGTCTTCATGCTCATCGGAGAAAACAGCCGCACGGTTTCGCATGCTGTCGACAAGCAGATGGCGGCCATCAACAAGACGCTTCCCGCCGGCGTCAAAGCAATCACGGTGTACGACCGCACCGTGCTGGTCGACAAGGCCATCCGGACTGTTCAGAAGAATCTCGTCGAAGGCGCGGTACTTGTCATCGCCGTGCTCTTCGTGCTCCTGGGCAACTTCCGGGCGGCCGTGGTCACGGCCATGGTCATCCCGTTTTCGATGCTGTTCACGTTCACCGGCATGGCGCGCTTCGGCATCAGCGCCAACCTCATGAGCCTCGGTGCGCTCGATTTCGGAATCTTGATCGACGGCTCGGTGGTCGTCATCGAGAGCGCCGTACGCCGTCTTGCGCATGCCCGGACCAGCCTTGGAAGACCCCTCAATCGCTCCGAACGTTTCGGCGAAGTGTTTGCTGCTGCCAAGGAGTCGCGTCGGCCCTTGCTGTTCGGGCAGCTCATCATCATGGTCGTCTACATCCCCATCCTCGCACTGACAGGCGTCGAGGGAAAGATGTTCCATCCGATGGCCTACACGGTGCTCCTCGCGCTTCTGGGCGCCATGGTTCTTTCGGTGACGTTCGTCCCGGCTGCGATTGCGCTCTTCATTGGCAACAAGGTCGCCGAGAAGGAAAACTTCCTGATGGTCTGGGCCAAGCGGGCGTATGAGCCCGCGCTGCGCGCGACGCTGAGCAACGGACCGGTCGTCTTGACGTTCGCCGCCGTGGCGGTGCTGTTGTCCATGGCGGTGGCCACGCGTCTGGGAAGCGAGTTCGTGCCGAACCTGAACGAGGGTGACTTCGCCATCCAGGCTCTTCGCATACCCGGCACGAGCCTCACCCAGTCGGTCGAGATGCAGAAGCAGCTCGAAGCGCGGCTGAAAACGAGGTTCCCTGAGATCGAGCGCGTGTTCGCCCGCACCGGCACGGCCGAGATCGCAGCCGACCCGATGCCGCCCAACATCTCGGACGGCTACATCATGCTTAAGCCCCTCGAGCAGTGGCCCGAGCCGCGCAAGACACGCGACGAACTGCTCGCTGCCATACGTGAAGAAGCCGCGCGGGTGCCCGGCAACAACTACGAGTTCTCGCAGCCCATCCAATTGCGGTTCAACGAGTTGGTGTCCGGCGTGCGGTCCGACGTCGCGGTCAAGATCTTCGGCGACGACCACGAGGTCCTGAACGCTACCGCGGTGCAAGTGGCCGCGGCGCTGCAGAAGGTTCCAGGTGCGACAGAAGTCAAAGTCGAGCAGACCACCGGGCTGCCGATGCTGTCGGTCAACATCGACCGCGCCCGGGCAACGCGCTACGGCCTCAACATGAACGAAGTGCAGGAGGCGGTGGCCACGGCCATCGGCGGCCGTCAGGCCGGCACTTTCTTCCAGGGTGACCGGCGATTCGACATCCTCGTTCGACTGCCGGAATCGGTTCGTCAAGACGTGGAGGCTCTGAGTCGCCTGCCGATCGCGCTGCCGAAAGGTCCAGGGCCGACTGCGTATGTGCCGCTCGGTGAAATCGCCTCGCTCGACATCGCGCCGGGGCCCAATCAGGTGTCCCGGGAAGATGGCAAGCGACGTGTGGTCGTCAGCGCAAACGTGACGGGGCGTGACCTCGGGTCGTTCGTCAGTCAAGCGCAGGCGGCGATTGCCAATGTCTCGATTCCGAGCGGCTACTGGACAGCCTGGGGCGGAACGTTCGAGCAATTGCAATCGGCTTCGAAGCGCCTGGAGGTCGTCGTCCCATTGGCGCTGCTGATGGTCTTCGGCCTGCTGTTCATGATGTTCGGCAACGTCAAGGACGGGCTCCTGGTGTTCACCGGCATTCCGTTTGCGCTGACCGGCGGAGTCCTGTCCCTCTGGGCTCGAGGAATTCCGTTGTCCATCTCCGCCGCTGTCGGGTTCGTCGCCTTGTCGGGCGTCGCCGTCTTGAACGGGTTGGTCATGCTGTCCTTCATCCGCAGTTCGCGCGAGGAAGGGAAAAGCCTCGACGATGCCGTCTGGGAGGGAGCCGTCACGCGACTCCGTCCTGTGCTGATGACGGCGCTGGTTGCGTCACTCGGTTTTGTTCCCATGGCCATCGCCACGGGCACCGGCGCCGAGGTGCAGCGGCCCTTGGCCACCGTGGTCATCGGCGGCATACTGTCGTCGACGGCGCTGACCCTGCTGGTGCTGCCTGTCCTGTACCGTCTTGCGCACAGGCGCAAAGAGGGTGAGCTCCCCGCTGAAGCCCCGAAGCTGGCCTTGGAAGCACGGTGAGCGACAGACAAGACCACCGCGACCGCGGTCACGTGGAAACGAGCCTACCTCGACTTCCCTTCACGTGCGCCTGAACGGGCTCGGCTTCTTCGGCCTGGCCGACGGTTGCTGGAACCGGCCCGGGTCGAAGCTCATCCGCTGGCTCGAAAGCGCCTCGCCGTCGATGCGTTCGGCCAGACCGTCGATGTCCCGCGCCGTCACTCCGATTCGTGCGAAGTGCATCCGCCACTCGTTGACAACCCCGATGACGGTGGCCACCTCGTCCGTGGCCTCGACGGGCAGCAGGCCGAACGCGGCGCACTCCGACATGGCGTTGTCGAGGGTCGAGTCACGGCCATATCGGCCGCAGATGAGCTCCTGATAGCCCTGCCCCGAGTTCGTCGGCAGGACGTCGTAGGCCGGTGCCAGTGTCAGGCGTCCCTGCGCGAACGGTTCCACGACCAGCAGCGAGTGGTTTTTCTCGTGGTCATCGGTGTTGTCGACCAGGATATTGAAGATCATCCGCCGAAACAGCTCGCGGGCGTCCGACCGGGACGTGTCGCGTCGGGTGATGCCGACCCTGCGGAGAATTCGCGCTAGTTCAGGGTAGCCCATCTCCGGTTCTGCGCCCGACGCCGTGGCCGCCCGAATGGCGGTGCCCGCCGAAATACTGTGAATCCGCCGTTCCTGATCGCGGTCGAAGCGACGAACCGCGATGGCGTTGGCGCCTGCAAGGCGGATGACCTGCGTCTCGGCCACAGTGATGCCCGCGCGACGGGCGAGCGTCATCGTCGCATGCTCCACGAGCGGCGTGTCGACCGGCTCGTTGTTGAAGAACTTGACGACCCATTGCTCGCCGTCGATCTCGATGAGCGCCTTCGGCTTGGCGCCGCCGAGCGGTCTGCCACCCCCCGAAATAATTCGGGCCTCGAGGGCTGTGAGGGGTTCCGAAGCTTCGACCTTGGCCACGACCTCGCTGAGCTGCTGCACCTGCTCGAGCCGAGGCAGCGGACTGCCGGCCCTGGGGCTGTAGGTGTCGGGCGATGTGGACACGCCGAGCGCGCCGAAGCGGTCGTCGCCGGCGTGATACAGGTATTCCATCAGCGACAGGCGCTTGGGCTTGTCGACGAAGCGAATCACCTTTTCGCCCCAGCGGTCCGGCCGTGCGTCATCGACCGCGCCGATCGCGCGCTGCGCGTCGGCCGCCAGACGGCCGGGCGGCAGGAACTCGTTGTCGATGAGCGGCAGGTCTTCGCTCAACGCGAACCCCGTGGCCAGCCACGCCCGGCCGTAATGCAGGGAAACGCCCTTGCCCCCGGAAACCAGCTTCAGGGCACCGATGTGGCGCGGTGCCGCCGGGTCACCGAGATACCAGAGGTGCAAGTCGTCCAGGCGCATGTCAGCTCTCCGCTTTCCTGGAGCGGCCCGGCGCACCCAGCCGCGATTCAGCCGAGGCTTGGGCACGCGCGCGGCCCAGCGCGACCGCCTCACGGACATTCATTTCGATGGCGCCACGGTCGTGCTCAGGTGCCGCGAGCGCGCGAAGCTCGCCGTCGCGCTGGATGAGCCACAGGGCCGTCGCGACGATGCCGATGCCCACCGCCGGATCACCGGCTTCGAGACGTTGTAGCGTGGACACCGTCACACCCAGGCGCTGCGCCCAGGACCGCAGCGATTCCTTGCGGCGCAAGCGGGCCACAGCCAGGTCGGCGCCCAGCTTTTCGATGGCGCCCGCCGTGGCGGGTGGAAGTTGCAACAGCGCCCGGGCGGTCTTTGGCATACTGATATAGTGTAACAGACGTGCGCCTATTGTCATATTTTATCAGTACATGAGGCACAACGGCCGGTCCTGAATCGAGTGCTCAGGCGAGCCGTCGTGCAGCGGCGACGCCTGTCACACACTGCGCGGGCCGGTTTACCATGCGCGTCAGCGCGTGGATGCGCTCTGGAGACCGCCATGGCTGCTCGATCGATCGCCTCCTTGAACCTCAGCTTCGGGCTGGTCTCGATTCCGGTGCGCCTCTACAGCGCGACGGAGAGCGCCGCCGGCGTGCGCTTCAACCTGTTGGCCAAAGATGGCTCCCGCGTCAAGCAGCAGTACGTCTCCGAGAAGGACCAGTCGGTCGTGCCCCGGTCCGAGATGGTCAAGGGCTACGAGGTCGAAAAGGATCGGTTCGTGATCTTCTCCACCGACGAGCTCAAGAAGCTCGAGGAAGGCAGCAGCCACGTGATCGAGATCGTCGCCTTCGTTCCCGAGAAGTCGGTCGACCCGCGCTACTACGACAAGGCCTACCTCCTCGCACCCGACAAGCGCGGCGCCAAGCCTTATGCGCTGCTCAAGGAGGCGATGCGCGCCAGCGGCAAGTCAGCACTGGCCAAATGGGCCTGGAAGGCGAAGCAGTACGTCGTCCAGGTGCGGCCGACCGACGAGGGGCTGGTGCTGCAGCAACTGCTTTATGCCGATGAGGTACGGTCGTTCGACGACCTCGACATCGAGTCGGTCAGCGTCACCGATTCCGAGCTCAAGCTGGCGCTGCAGTTGATCGACCAGATCTCCGAGCCCGCCTACGACGCCACCCGTTTCAAGGACGAGGAAAAGCAGCGGGTGCTGGCCGCGATCGACCAGAAGATCGCGGGGCAGGAAGTCGTCGCCTCGACCCACACCGAAGACGCACCCGCGACCGGCCAGGTCATCGACCTGATGGCCGCCCTGCAGGCCAGCCTCGGCAAACGCAAGGCGGCTGCGCCGGAGCCGGCCCGCAAGCCGGCGCTGGCAAGCGTGCCGGCTGCTGGAAGGGACACAGCCTCCGGGGCTGGCACCGCCGCTGCGCCGCCGGCACGCAAGGGCGCAAAGCGTGCGGCGCCTGCCGCCAGCGCGCCCGAGCCGGTGGCCGTCAACGCCCCCGCGGCCGCTACCCGGTCACGTGCCCGGAATTGAACCGCCCGCCGCCCACCGACCCCTACA
>CAXTDH010000073.1:0-9604 GCA_964242405.1 uncultured Rhizobacter sp.
CGAGCCGACCTCGGCGCTCGACCCCGAGATGGTCAAGGAGGTGCTCGACACGATGATCAGCCTCGCCGACGACGGCATGACGATGCTGTGCGTCACGCACGAGATGGGGTTCGCACGCAGCGTGGCCGACCGCGTGATCTTCATGGCCGATGGCCGCATCGTCGAGCAGGCGCCGCCGCAGCAGTTCTTCGCCAACCCCGAACATCCGAAGCTGCGCGCCTTCCTCGGCCAGATCCTCAGCTCGCACGGCCAGGGCGCCCATGCCTGAGACGAATTCGATCGGCGAGGCGGGCCTGGACGTCGTCACCTTCGGCGAGGCGATGCTGATGCTGGTCGCCGACCAGCCCGGGCCGATCGAACACGCCACCTCCTTCGTCAAGCGCACCGCCGGTGCGGAGACCAACGTCGCGATCGGCCTCGCGCGGCTGGGGCTGAAGGTGGGATGGGTGAGCCGGCTCGGCACCGATTCGATGGCGCGCTTTCTGCTGGATGCGCTGCGGCGCGAGGGCATCGACGTCTCGCATGTCGTCTGCGACCCGGCGCAACGCACCGGCCTGCAGTTCAAGGGCCGCGTCGCGGGCGGCGGCGACCCGCCGGTCGAGTACCACCGCAAGGGCTCCGCGGCGAGCCGGTTCGAGCCGGAGCAGATCGACGTGCCCTGGCTGAGGTCGGCACGCCATCTGCACGCCACCGGCGTCTTCGCGGCCCTGTCGGACGGCTGCCGTGCCGCGGCACGACGCAGCATGGAGCTGATGCGCGCCGCCGGCCGCACGGTCTCGTTCGACCCCAACCTGCGCCCGACGCTGTGGCCGTCGCCCGAGCGCATGCGCGAGGCGATCAACGAACTGGCCGCGCATGCCGACTGGGTGCTGCCGGGGATCGACGAAGGGCGTTTCCTGACCGGCGTCGACACGGCCGAGGGCATCGCCCGCTTCTACCGCGGCCGCGGCGCCCGGCTGGTCGTCGTCAAGCTCGGCCCCGAGGGCGCCTACTTCGACGGCGAGGGCGGCTGCGGCTTCGTCGCCGGCTTGCCCGTAGAGCAAGTGGTCGACACCGTCGGCGCCGGCGATGGCTTTGCCGTCGGCGTCATCAGCGCGCTGCTCGAGGGCCGCAGCGTGAACGACGCCGTCAGACGCGGCGCCTGGATCGGCGCGCGCGCCGTGCAGGTGCTCGGCGACACCGAGGGCCTTCCCACCCGCGACCAACTCGAGGCGTCCGGCCTGTGACCCGCAAGCACGTGCTCGTCTTTCGCGAGCTGCCGCCGGACCAGCTCGCCCGCTTGCAGTCGTCGCATGACGTGACCGTTGCCAACCCGCGCGTGGCCGCCGAGCGGGACGCCTTCTTCGCCGCCCTCCCGGTCGCGCAGGGCCTGATCGGATCGAGCTTCCGCATCGACGAGGGGGTGCTGGGGCAGGCGCCGAAACTGGAGGTGATCTCGAGCATTTCGGTGGGCATCGACAACTACGATCTCGCGCTGATCAAGCAGCGCGGCATCCTGCTGTGCAACACGCCCGGCGTGCTGACCGAGACCACCGCCGACACCCTCTTTGCGCTGATCATGGCCACGAGCCGGCGCCTGGTCGAAGTGGCGCTGCACGTGCGCGAAGGCCGCTGGACACGCAACGTCGACGAGTCGCTGTTCGGTTGGGACGTGCACGGCAAGACCTTGGGCATCGTCGGCTTCGGCCGCATCGGCCAGGCGCTCGCGCGGCGTGCGGCGCTCGGCTTCGGCATGCCGGTGCTCTACCACAACCCTCGCCCCGTCGACGTGGCGGACCTCGCCGGCCGGGTGCGTCACGAACCGTTGGATGCCTTGCTGGGCGCGGCCGACATCGTCGCGCTGACCCTGCCGCTGACCGACGCGACGCGCGGCCTGATGGATGCCCGGCGCTTCGGCCTGATGAAGCCCGAGGCGATCTTCGTCAACGGCGCACGAGGCGCCATCGTGCAGGAGGGTGCACTGCTGGCTGCGCTCGACTCGGGCCGTCTGCGCGCTGCCGGGCTGGATGTCTACGCCGTCGAGCCGCTGCCGATTGCCTCCCCGCTCCGCTCCCACCCGCTCGTCACCGCGCTGCCGCACATCGGTTCGGCGACACACGAAACGCGCCACGCGATGGCGGCACTCGCGACGTCGAATCTGCTTCAGGCCCTGGCGGGCCACAGGCCGGCGGCGGCGATCGGATGAGTCGGGCGATCAGGGCAGCGACGTGCTGAACGTGGCCAACAGGGGCGACCACGCCCGTTCGGATGGGGTGGCGTTCTAGACGGGGGTGTCCGGCGTCTATCACGATGACTTTCGGCCGATGATGTCGAGGCTTCCAAAGCCAACACTCACGCCGTTGCTCTCTTGATACGGTATTGCGCGACGTTGTCGCAGTAGTCGGTCGCACGACCGTGACGAGCCGGCCCACACCCGCACCCTCTTGGCGGCCCGACGCTGCCCACCATTGCACGAAGGGAATGACTCCATGACACGCATCACGATCAACGGCGTTTCGCTCGATCCGATCGCGCACGCCCCGGCCTTGAAGCTCGCAGGACTCGAGTCGGCGGACGCTTCCGCGTCCGACTACATCCTCATCCAGACCGCTGCGCCGCTCTCGCCCGACCAGACCGACGACTTGACCCGGCTCGGTGTCGTCGTCCATGAATATGCGTCCGAAAACACGTACCTGTGCAGCTACAAGGGAACCGACCTCAACGGCATACGAGGCATGCCGTTCGTGACCTGGGCGAATGTCTATCTGCAGGGTTTCAAGGTCGAGCCCAAGCTGAGACCGGTCGGGGTCGCCGTGGCGGCCCACATCCTGCCGACGGCCCCGACGGCGGCGGCGCACTCACAGGCCCCGCGCACCGTCGACGTCGTCTTCCACGAGGGCGTCGACCCTAATTCGGACGCAATCAAATCCGCCGTCGCCGCCGCCGCACGGGTCGACAAGGACGCGCTCCCCATGGGCCGCAACAAGGTCCGGCTCACCGTCGAGGAAAAATACCTCGATGATCTTGCCGCGATCGACGCAGTGCGTGTCATTCAGGAAGTCCCGCGAGTCAAGCTCCGCAACAACGTCGCGCGGCCGATACTGAACGCCGATGTCGTCGTCACCGGCAAGACCTATCAGGGCGACGGTCAGGTGGTCGCGGTGGCCGACACCGGATTCGACACCGGCTCGACCGCGAGCCCGCATCCGGCGTTCACCGGCCGGGTAGCCAAGCTGTACGCTCTCGGACGCCCGACCAAGTCGGACGACCCGCACGGCCATGGCACCCACGTCTGCGGATCGGTGCTCGGCAACGGCACCTCGGCCTCGATGGGCGGAGCAATCCAGGGCACGGCTCCTCGCGCGCGGCTGGTGGTCCAGTCGCTGATCGGATCGGCCGGGGGGCTCAGCGGTATCCCGGCGGATCTGACCGATCTGTTTGCGCCGCCCTACGGCACAGACGGCGCACGCATCCACACGAACTCCTGGGGCGCCGACACTCCGAGTCTGCCGTACGACCAGAGCTCGCGCGAAATAGACGACTTCGTGTGGAACCACCCGGACCTCGTCATCTGTTTCGCAGCCGGCAACGACGGGACCGACCGCAATGGCGATGGTGTCGTCGACGCGGCGCAGATCGGCTCGGAATCGGCGGCCAAGAACTGCATCACCGTCGGCGCGAGCGAAAGCGTTCGACGCGAGGTGCATCCGACGTTCCCGACATACGGAAGCCTCCGGCCGGGCGACTTTCCGAAGCCGCCGATCCATGACGACCAGATGGCGAACAACGCTGACGGCATGGCCGCTTTCAGCAGCCGCGGGCCGACGCAGGAAGGACGCTTCAAGCCCGATGTCGTCGCCCCCGGCACCAGCATCTTCTCGACACACTCGCGCAATGCGCCGGCCGCGAAAAGCACCTTCGGTACATCGAGCGACCCCGACTACTTTTTCGACTCCGGCACCAGCATGGCCACCCCGCTCGTCGCGGGTTGCGCGGCAGTGTTGCGCGAGACGCTCGTGAAGAACAACCTACCGTCGCCTCCGGCGGCGCTGATCAAGGCACTTCTCATCAACGGGGCCGTGCAGTTGCCGGGGCAGTACAACCCGGGCGAGGCAGGCCCTTCTCCGAACAACAATTCGGGCTTCGGGAGAGTCAACCTGCTCGGCTCGGTGATCCTCCCAGGCCCGAACCCGGATGCCGGATTCGGCAGTGGCGGCCCTTTGAAACAGGGCGCCGAGGACACGATCACCGTGAAGATTCCGAACCGACCCCCAGGCCACAAGGGCGTCGGCTCAGCAGGCGCCGCCGGCGCGGCGGCGCTCGGCGTCGGTACGATGGGTCTGGGGGCCACGTTCAAGATCACGCTCGTCTGGTCCGACCCGGCCGGCGCACTTTTGCAGAACGATCTCGACCTGATCGTCAAAGCGGCCGATGGCAGCGAGCGACACGGCAACATGGGCACGGCCAAGGGATTCGACCGCGTCAACAATGTCGAGCAGGTCCTCTGGGTGAACATGCCGCCGGGGGACGCCAAGGTGACGATCCGCGCGACCCGCATCACGCGCTTCCCACAGCCTTACGCTTACGCATGGCGGATCAGCTGAAGCGCCGTTGCGCAGCGGCTCCGCGTCTGATCGATCGTCACCACACCACTTACGAGCACCCGGCGGTTCAGTTAGCAACTGCGGTCATCGCGCAAGGTTCCGACGTAGAGGTGCCGTCGCGCCGCTCGACCGAAAATGCGCCGATGAAGCTCTCCCAGGTCCTCTTTTCACAAGGCTTCGGCGCGCGCCGTGAATGCGAGGGGCTCATCCTCGGCGGCCATGTGACCCTGGCCGGCCGCGTCTGCTACGACCCTTGGTTCGAGGTCGACTCTGATGGCCTGACTTTCGGGGTGCGTGGCCAGCCGTGGCCGTACCGGGCGAAGGCACTCGTGCTGCTCAACAAGCCCACCGGCTACGAGTGTTCGCAAAAGCCGAAGCACCATCCGAGCGTGATGAGCCTGCTGCCGATGCCGCTGCGGGTGCGCGGGCTGCAGCCGGTCGGCCGGCTCGACGAGGACACCACCGGGCTGCTGCTGCTGACCGACGACGGCGCGCTGATCCACCGCCTGACGTCGCCGAAGAAGCATGTGGCGAAGGTCTACGAGATCGACACGACAGCCCCGGTGAGCGATGCGCAGATCGATGAACTGCGCCGCGGCGTGGTGCTGCACGACGACCCGCTCCCGGTGCGCGCAGCCGCCTGCGAGCAGACAGGCCCGCAGGCCCTGCGCATGACGCTGCTCGAGGGCAAGTACCACCAGGTCAAGCGGATGGTGGCAGCGACGGGCAACACCGTGCAGCGCCTGCACCGGAGCAGCTACGGTGCGCTGCGCCTGCCGGACACTCTGGCGCCGGGCGGCTGGCGCTGGCTCCCGGGGCCCGAAGCGGTGCTCGGCCCCGTGTGATCAGAGCCCGACCAGATAGTGCGCGAGGTTCTCGATGTCCTGCGGGCTCAGCGTCCCTGCGACGCTCGTCATGCTGCCGGCATCGTTGGTCCGGTTGCGGGCCTTGAAATCGTTCAGCTGCTTGACGATGTAGTCGTAGTGCTGCCCGGCGACCCGCGGTACCTCGTTCTGCCCGGCGAAGCCGCCGAGATGGCACATGGTGCACAGCGTTTCGTCGGCCTTGGCCTTGCCGAGCGCCGCCTTGGCCGGGTCGACAGCGAAGGTCTGGGTCGGCGGCTTCTGCTTCGCGAAGTAGTCGGCGAGCTCGCGCATCTCGTCCCGCGTCATGCCGGCGACCATCGGCGTCATCAGCGGGTGGCTGCGCCGGCCCTCCTGATAGTCGCGCAGCTCCAGGTACATATAACGCGCCGTCTGCCCGGCGAGGATCGGGTAGACCGCCTGCGTCGACCGGCCTTCGTCGCCGTGGCAGGCGACGCAGACCGCAGCCTTGGCCGGTGCCGGCCCGGCAGCCGGTGCCTGTGCCTGGGCGAGTGCCGTCAGCAGCGAACAGACGACCCCTGCCGTCGACGCCAGTCTTGCCGCCCAACGCCGGTGGGCGGCAGTCCGGTCGAGGGTAGAACCACGCTTCATGGCAGTGCGAACACGACGACCGAGTTGCCGCGCTTGAAGTCGAGCTGCGTGTTGCCGCCGGCCGCCACCGCGACGTATTGCTTGCCCCCCGCCATATAGGAGACGGCGGGCGCATTGACGCCCGCCCCGCACTGATACTCCCACAGCATCTTGCCGCTGGCGGCATCGAAGGCGCGGAACAGGCCGTTGCCTTCGCCGTTGAAAACCAGCCCGCCGGCAGTGGCCAGCACCCCGCCGATCAGCGGCTGGTCGGTGTCGAACTTCCAGGCCATCTTGCCGGTGTCGAGGTTGACGGCCGCGAGCCGCCCCCACTGCTTCTCGCTCGCAATGACCTTGAAGGCGCCGCCCAGCCACAGCTTGCCGCCGGGGTACTTCGCGTCCTCCACGTGATAGGTCATCGGCTGGTGCAGGTTGGCGGCGTAGGCCAGGCGCAGCGTCGGGTTGACGGCCATGGGGCTCCACTCGACGCCGCCATTGGCGCCGGGCAGCATGCGCGCACCGGCCTTTGTCGGCAGCACCCACATGTTCTCCTGCGGCACCATCGCCTCGCTGTAGCGGATCAACTCGCCGGTGGCTCGGTCGTGCACGTACACATGGCCGGTCTTGCCACCGTGGATGGCCACCTTGCGCATCTTGCCGTCCTTGCCCATCGCATCGGTGAGCACGACCGGCGAGACGGCATCCAGATCCCAGACGTCGTGCGGCACGTACTGGAAGTGCCACTTGTAGGCGCCGGTGTCGAGGTCGACGGCAACGATCGAGTCGGTGTAGAGGTTGTCGCCCGGGCGTTCGGCACCGTAGAGGTCGGGGCTCGGGTTGCCGACGACGAAGAAGGCGGTGTTGCTCTCCTTGTCGACCGCCGGCGCCATCCAGACGCCGCCGCCCAGCGTCTTGTAGAAGCCACCGCCCTTGGCGAGTTGCGCCTTCTCGGCGGCGATGTCGCGGTGCAAGTCGCGGTTGGTGGCGTCCTTGGTGGCGAAGACGCCTTCATGACCCGTCTCCGGCACGGTCGCGAACGACCAGAGCGGCTTGCCGTCCTTCGCGTCGTAGGCCTTGACGAAGCCGCGGATGCCGTACTCGCCGCCGTTCGTGCCGATCAGGATCTTGCCGTTGACGGCGACCGGCGCCATCGTCTCCGAGTAGCCGTCCTCGGGGTCGGCGACCTGCGTCGACCAGACGACCCGGCCGGTCTTGGCATCGAGCGCGATCAGCTTGGCATCGAGCGTGCCCATGTAGAGCTTGTCACCCATGACCGCGACGCCGCGGTTGTTCGGGCCGCAGCAGTAGGTCGTGACCGACCCCATCTTGTGCTTGTAGTGCCAGAACTCCTTGCCGGTCACGGCGTCGAGCGCGTAGACATGGTTGTAGGAGGTGGTGATGAACATGACGCCGTCGACGACGATGGGCGCCGTCTCCATCGACTCGAGCACTTCGGTTTGAAAAAGGAATGCGGGTTTCAGCTTCGCGACATTGGAGGTGTCGATCTGCTTGGCCGGGTAGTACCGCGTCTGGCCGTAATTCATGTTCGACTGCAGGTAATTGACACCGTCGTCGGTTGCCGAATCCAGTTGCGACTGCGAGACCGACACCGCCTTCGGCACGACCATCGCAGATGCATTGGCAGTCCCCGGAACCGCCGACTGGCCGGAGATCTCGGGCTGCGCCGTGGCGTCGAGCGACCCGAACCCGAGTCCGGCGATCGTCAGGGCCGTGGCAGCAGCGCATCGCGGCAGCCGGCCCGGGTGCCCAGTGGCGGGTGGTGATGTCATCGTGTCTCCTCAAAGGATTACGGTTTGCGAGCTCGCGGTCGGCGCCGCCGGACTTCCTACACTGCCCGTCGGCCGGACACAAGCGTAGTCACATCCATTCGATTTGCAAAGTAAATTTCTCTCTTTGGCGCTACCGTATCGCATGCCGTATCCACGCACGCTTGCAGGCGCTGACTTGCTTCCTTCATCGCAATGACATGAACTTCCGGATTCGTCAATCGAGGCATGCCCTGCTGCTGCCGGCCATCCTGATCCTGGCCTGCGCGCTGTTACCTTTGTACGCACAAGGACAGGCCCAGAGCAATCCCAATCTCAACGCTCAATTGCTCGTCGCTTCGCGGCAAGGCGACATGACCCGGGTGGAGATTGCGCTGAACCAGGGAGCCGCGGCCAATTCGCGCAACCGCCTGGGCAAGACGCCGTTGCTCATCGCCTGCGAGAAAGGCGATCTGGCACTCGCCGAGCTGGTGATCAGGCACGGCGGCGACGTCGGCTTGGCCTCGGTCGAAGGCGTGACGCCGCTGATGGCCGCGAGCTACGCAGGCCATGCCGCGCTGGTGCGCCGCCTGCTCGCTGCCGGCGCCCGCACCGATCCCGTCGACCGGATGAACAAGCCGGCGATCGTCTACGCCGCCGGTTTGGGTCACGCCGACGTGGTCGATGCGCTGCTCGCATCCGGCATCGACGTCGATGCCCGCTACGAACACGGGTTGACCTTGCTCATGTGGGCGGCCGGCCAAGGGCAGGCCGACGTCGTCAAGTTGCTGCTGGCACGTGGCGCCCGGCCCGACCCCCGCGACGACCGTGGCCTGAGCGCCCTCGACATCGCCCGGCAGACAGGGCAGGCCGCGGCCGCGGCGCTGCTGTCGGCGTCGGCATGAGCGCCGGCCGCGCCACAACCCGTCGGCACCCCGGTCGATGCTGTCTCCTCGCGGGCCGTGATCGACATGCGGTCGGGATTGCGCCACAACCATGAAAGCACCCCATTCGATGCTGTCCTGCCACCGTGATCGCGCGCCTGCGGCGTGTCGCAGCCGACGGTCGTTCCCCTTGACCTGCCGAGCCGGGACAGCCGAACCGTCGCCTGCGCCGTCGTCGGTGGCGGCAGCCGTCGCCGTGCTGCTGGGCTGCCTGACCGGCGCGGCGAGCGGTGAGGCCGCGGCCCAGGCGGCCGCACCCGCCGCATTGCCGCCGGTGACCGTCACCGCGACCCGCATCGAGACGCCCGCCTTCGACGTGCCGGCCTCCATCGACCGCATCGGCGGCGACCAGATCCGCGATTCGCGTCGGCAGGTCAACATCTCCGAAGACCTGGCCGGTATCCCCGGGGTACAAGCCCGCGACCGTGAAAACTATGCGCAGGACGTGCAGATCTCGATCCGCGGCTTCGGCGCCCGCGCCACCTTCGGCATCCGCGGCCTGCGCCTGTACGTCGACGGCATCCCGGCGACATTCCCCGACGGCCAGGGGCAGATCACCAATGTCGACCTGGGTTCGGCGGACCGCATCGAAGTGCTGCGCGGCCCCTATTCGGCGCTCTACGGCAACTCGAGCGGCGGGGTGATCTCGGTCTTCACCGAAACCGGCGCCGGTCGGCCGAAGGTCGACTTCACACTCGGCGGCGCCAGCTACGGCGGGCTGCGGGCGGCCAGCAAGGCGAGCGGCAGCACCGGCGAGGGCGCCGGCTCGCTCGCCTACCTCCTGAGCGCGAGCCACTTCCAGACCGACGGCTACCGCGACCACAGCGCCGCCAATCGCAACATCGGCAACCTGAAGC
>CAXTDH010000074.1:0-9456 GCA_964242405.1 uncultured Rhizobacter sp.
CGCCGAGCTTGCGCAAAATCCAGCGCGACTTCTCGCGCAGGGCCGACTCGATATCGCCGACGCCGATCCATTTGGGCACGGCGACGGTCAGGCCGTCGGACGCCACGGTAAAGCCGATGCTGCGCCTTCGCGCCCGGATCAGGCGATAGCCGATGATCAGATCACCGAGGCGGATCTCGCGCTCGGCCAGCGGATGTCGCAGGACCCGCGAGTCGCCTGGTTGCGGCGCAGGTGGCAGCGGCTGCTTCTCGGCAGGGGGATCGCAAACCGGGGCCAGGCCGCCTTTCGCACCGCGCCGGGCCGCCGATCCAGCAGAGTCGACGGACGGCTCAGCCACTTCGAAGAGCGACAACTGGGCCTCCGGCGGAATCATGCGGGCGGCAGTGCATAGGCCTGCGGATCGAGCCGATGCATTTCTGCCTCGATCCAGTGCTCGACTTCCTGCATCAGTTCCTCGGGGCGCCGCCCGGCGGAAGGTATCGGCGGGCCGACGGAGACATCGATCACGCCCGGCCGCAGCACGAAGCTCTTGCGCGGCCAGCAGCGCGCCGAGGTGACGGCGATCGGCACGACCGGTCGCCCGGCGGAGATGGCAAGCCGGGTGCCGCCGGATTTATAGGCGCCACGCTGGCCACGCGCCGCCCGTGTGCCTTCCGGAAACATGATCACCCAGTGGCCCTTCTTCATGAACTTGGCGCCCTGCTCGGCCACCGACCGCCAAGCCTGCGCACGCCGGCTGCGGTCGATGTGGATCATGTCCATCCGCGCCATCGCCCAGCCGAAGAAGGGGATCCAGAGCAGCTCGCGCTTGAAGACGTAGCAGAGCGGCCGCGGCATCAGGCCGGGGAAGGCGAAAGTCTCCCAGGTCGACTGGTGTTTGGGCAGCAGCACCACCGGCGAATCGGGCAACGATTCGAAGCCGTGCAGGCGGGCATGGACACCGCAGATGACCTTCGCGCCCCAGATCGACAGGTCGAGCCAGCCGACGCAAAGCCGGTAGACCGTGTCGCCCCTGGCGAAGATCGAGACGACGAGAACGGCGCTCGCCCACGGAACGACGGTGACGGCCATGAACAGGACGAAGAGCGCCGATCGCACCGCGCTCACGAAGAACCGCAGGCGCAGCATCAGTCGAGGATCCCGAAGCCGGAATCGGATTCCCCGGCACGGCGACCGCGCCGGCTGCGCTGGATCCAGTGCTCGGCGAAGGCGGTGAGGTCGGCATGCACCAGCGTGCCGGGGACTTGATCGCAGATTGCAGCCAGGCCGGATTCGTCCAGCAGTGCTGCCTTATCGGTGCGCACCAGGTGCGGTTCACAGCCGACCGCCGAGCCGGCCTGGAGGTCGCGCAGCGAATCCCCGACCACCGGCACCTGATCCAGGTCGACGCCGAAACGTTCGCCGATCTGCACGAACAACCCCGGCAGCGGCTTGCGGCACTGGCAGTGATCGCTGGGCGCATGTGGGCAAAAGAACACGGCGTCGATCCGGCCGCCTTGGCGGGCGAGCAACTGGTTCATCTTCACGTGCATCGCGTTGAGCGTCGCCATGTCGAAGGTGCCCCGGCCGATGCCCGACTGGTTGGTCGCGACCACCGTGTGCCAGCCGGCGTGGTTGAGCCGGGCGATGGCCTCCAGTGCGCCCGGGATCGGCACCCATTCCTCGGCCGACTTGACGTAGTCGTCCCGATCTTCGTTGATGGTGCCGTCACGGTCGAGGATGATGAGTTTCATCACATTCAACCGGCCAGTCGGGAAAGGTCGGCTACCGTGTTCATCGCCCGGTGCAGCGCGGCCAGCAGCGCCAGGCGGTTGGCGCGCAGCGCCGGGTCGTCGACGTTGACCATGACGCTCTCGAAGAAGGCGTCGACCGGTTGTCGGAGCGCCGCCAGGGCCTGCAGCGATGCAGTCGGGTCGCCGCGCTCGAGGGCGGCTTCGGCGTTCGGCCGCACCGCGGCGAGCGCGTCGTGAAGCGCCGCTTCGGCGGGTTCGCGCGGCAGGGCCAGGTCTGTCGTCAAGGCGTCGCGCCGATCGACCTTCTTCAGGATGTTGGCCACCCGCTTGTTCGCTGCCGCGAGCGCCTCGGCCTCGGGCAGCAACGCGAACGCCCGGACGGCGGCGAGCCGGGCGGCCACGTCGGCCAGCCGCGCCGGCCGCTGCGCCAGCACGGCATCGACCTCCCGCGAGCTGTAGCCCTGGTCCCGCAGGCTGCCCGACAGGCGCTCGTAGATGAAGTCGAGCAGCGGCCCGGTCGGATCGGTCTTGAGGCGGGCTTCGAACGCCGGGATGGCCGCGGCGACCAGCGCTGGCAGGTCGACCGCGAGGCGCCGTTCGGCCAGCATCCGGATGACGCCGAGGGCATGGCGGCGCAGGGCGAAGGGGTCGCGGTCGCCGGTCGGGAGCTGGCCGATGCCGAACAGGCCGACCAGCGTCTCGAGCTTGTCGGCGAGCGCGACGACGATGCCGACCGGGCCGCGCGGCAGCCCGTCGCCGGCGAAACGCGGCTTGTAGTGGTCTTCAATGGCATCGGCGACAGCCGCCGGCTCGCCGTCGTGCAGCGCGTAGTAGCGGCCCATCGTACCCTGGAGCTCGGGGAATTCGCCGACCATGTCGCTGACCAGATCGGCCTTGGCGAGCAGCGCCGCCCGGTCGGCATCGGCCGCGAGCGAGGCGTCGCCGATCAGACCGACGAGGCCCGCAGCGATCATCCGCACCCGCTCGACCCGCTCCCGCTGGCTGCCGAGCTGGTGGTGGTAGACGACCTTGTCGAGCGACGGCAACCGGGAGGCGAGCGTGCGTTTGCGGTCCTGGTCGAAGAAGAACTTGGCATCGGCGAGGCGCGGCCGGACGACGCGCTCGTTGCCCTCGATCACCCTGCTCGCGTCCGCCGGCCTGATGTTGCTGACGACGAGGAAGCGATGGGTCAGCCGGCCGCCGGCATCGAGCAGCGGAAAGTACTTCTGGTTCGCCTTCATGGTCAGGATCAGGCACTCCTGCGGCACGGTGAGGAACTCCGGCTCGAAGCTGCAGACCAGGACGTTCGGCCGTTCGACCAGCGCCGTGACCTCGTCGAGCAGCGCCGGGTCGTCGATCGGCGTCAGTTCGAGCCGGCCGGCCGCAGCCTGGATCTGGCGCAGGATCTCATTGCGCCTGTCGTCGAAGGCGACGATCACCGCGCCCTCGGCCGCGAGCTGCTCGGCGTAGCCGTCGGCATGGCGCAGCACCAGCGGGTCGACCGGCGCCTCGAAGCGGTGGCCGCGCGTCTGCCGGCCGGCACGCAGGCCGAGCACGCTCGCATCGACCACCTCTTCACCGTGCAGCGCCACCAGGCCATGCGCCGGGCGGACGAACTGCACGGTCGTCCAGCCATCGGCAAGTTGGTAGGCCATCAGCTTCGGGATCGGCAGGTCGGCGAGGGTACGGTCGAGGGCGGTCTGCAGGCCTTCGGCCAGCACGGCGCCGGGCGCGACGCTGTCGAGCCACAAGGCCTCGACCTTGCCATCCGACCGGCGGGCGAGCGTCGTGGCGGCCGAGGCGTCGGCGCCCAGGCTCGCGAGCTTCTTGAGCAGCGCGGGCGTCGCTTCGCCCGTCGGCGTCAAACCGACGTTCGCCGGCATCAACTTTTGCGACAGCGACCGGTCGGC
Source organism: uncultured Rhizobacter sp. (assembly GCA_964242405.1). GTDB lineage: Bacteria > Pseudomonadota > Gammaproteobacteria > Burkholderiales > Burkholderiaceae_C > LMDS01. The sequence continues at coordinate 3,644 of CAXTDH010000074.1, forward strand.
CGCCTGCAGGGCGACACCGGTGACGTGGGCGGCCAGCCGCCGCGGCGTGGCGAACGGCGTCGCCATCGAGTCGGACGTCGCCAGGCCCTGCACCCGAAGGCTGGCGAGCAGGCCGGCGGCGAACGACTCGCCGAGCGCTCGCAGCGCCTTTGGCGGCAGTTCCTCGACGAACAGCTCGACCAACAGATTGCGGGTGGTGATCTCGGTGGTGGAAGCGGCCTTGGACGTGGAGAGGTTCATCGCAGCACCGCCGGGCCGTCGGCGGCCATCGTCGAAACCGTCGCGACCGCCATGGCCGTCGAAGCCGTCGTGACGCCCGTAGCCGCCGGTGCACCGGCCGGCGCCGCACGACGCGCCCGAAGCGCCAGCGCTTCCTCGGCCCAGGCGGGCGGCGCCATCGGAAACCCGAGGCGGGCGCGGCTCTCGAGATAGCTCTGAGCGACGCTGCGCGAGATGTTGCGGATCCGGCCGATGTAGGCCGCCCGTTCGGTGACGCTGATCGCGCCGCGAGCGTCGAGCAGGTTGAAGCTGTGCGCGGCCTTGAGCACCTGCTCGTAGGCCGGCAGGGCGAGCTGCCGCTCGATCAGGTGCCGGGCCTGCCGTTCGTGGGCCGCGAACGCCTGCAGAAGGAAGTCGACATCGCTTTCCTCGAAGTTGTAGGTGCTCTGCTCGACCTCGTTCTGGTGGAAGACATCGCCGTAGCTGACCCCCGGTGCGTAGACCAGGTCGTAGATGCTCGTCCGGTCCTGGATGTACATCGCCAGGCGTTCCAGGCCGTAGGTGATTTCGCCGGTGGCCGGTTTGCAGTCGATGCCGCCGACCTGCTGGAAGTAGGTGAACTGGGTGACTTCCATGCCGTTCAGCCAGACCTCCCAGCCGAGGCCCCAGGCACCGAGCGTCGGGTTCTCCCAGTCGTCCTCGACGAAACGGACGTCGTTCGATTTCAGGTCGAAGCCGAGCGCCTCCAGCGAGCCGAGGTAGAGATCGAGGATGTCGGCCGGTGCCGGCTTGAGCACCACCTGGTACTGGTAATAGTGCTGCAGCCGGTTCGGATTGGCGCCATAACGGCCGTCCTTCGGCCGCCGGCTCGGCTGGACATAAGCGGCGCGCCAGGGCTCCGGCCCCAGGGCCCGCAGGAAGGTGGCGGTGTGGCTGGTACCGGCGCCGACCTCCATGTCGTAGGGCTGCAGCAATGCACAACCTCGGCGGTCCCAATAGTCCTGCAATTTGAGAATGATCTGCTGGAAGGTGAGCATCGAAGCGGTGGGGTCGGCAGGCGGTACAAACCCACTGATTCTAGGAGGGCAGGCCCCGACCTGTGCCCGGGACGTGCCGGGCCCTCGGCCCTGCGCTCGTCATCTACCTTGCGTTCGTCGCCAGCCGGCGCAGGCCCCGATCACCATGCCGGCCGACAGCAAGGGCAGCCACAGCCCGAAGGCCGATGCCCAGCGCGCGAACGGCGTCGCGCCGGTTCGCCCTTCGACGCTGCCTTCGAGCACGCCGCGGGTAAAGCGCGGCAGGGCATGGGTCACCCGGCCGAGATGGTCGATGACGACCGTGGCGCCGGTGTTCGTCGCCCGGATCATCGGCCGCTGGAATTCGAGCGTCCGCATGCGCGAGATCTGCAGGTGCTGGTCGATGGCGATGGTGTCGCCGAACCAGCCGATGTTGCTGATGTTGGCAAAGATGGTCGGCGCCGCGGCCGGGTCGGCGAAACGGGCGGCGAGATCTTCGCCGAACAGGTCCTCGTAGCAGATATTGGCGCCGATGCGCTGCCGGCCGACCACAAACGACGGCGCCAGCAGCGGCCCGCGGTTGAAGTCGCCGAGCGGGATGTTCATCATCTCGGTGAACCAGTGGAAGCCGAGCGGAATGAACTCGCCAAACGGCACCAGGTGGTGCTTGTCGTAGCGGTAGTAGCCGCCCGGCATCCGGGCGCTCGCGGCCGAGATGCCGGCGGCAGAGTTGGTGTAGCCGCTGACCGGGTTGCCAAGCGGCACGCCGATCAAGGCCGCGCGCCAGGAGCTGCGGAACGGCGCGGCGATGTCTGTCCAGTAGTCGGGATCGAGTTGCTCGGGCAGCACCGGGACGACCGTCTCGGGGCCGACCACGAGTTCGCCTTGAGCCGACCGCAAAGCGGCCAGGGTCCAGGCGAGCTCGCGCGGTATCTCCGCCTCCTGGAACTTCTGGTCCTGCGGCACATTGCCTTGCAGCAACGACACGGTCAGGTTGCCGTTCGGCTGGCTGAAGCGGCCCGGTCCGAAGAAGCTGCAGGCGGCGAGCAAGGCCGCGACGACCGCCAGCCGGAGCAGCGGCGGCCCGGGGCGGCCGGCCGCCAGCGACAGTGCCGGCCACGCCGCGAGCGCCGCGGCGGCGAAGCCGATGCCGTAGACACCCGTCCAGGGCGCCAGGGCCGCGAGCGGCGAATCGACATGGGCATAGCCGCTGGCGATCCAGGGAAAGCCGGTGAAGATGACGCCGCGCGCCATCTCGGCCAGCAGCCAGAGGGCGGCGAAGAGCAATGCGTCCGTCCCCGGCCGGCCCCGTCGCCATTTGACGAACAGGCCGCAGGCCAGCGCCAGGTAGAGCGACAACAGCCCGCTGAGCAAGGCGATCGCGAGGACCGCGATCCAGCCGGGCAATCCGCCGTAGTCGTGCAGGCTGATGTAGAGCCACCAGGTGCCCGCCACCAGCCAGGCGGTGCCGAACAACAGGCCCAGCGTGCCGGCTCGTCGTGGCGTCGCCTGTGCCAGCCGCCAGACGAGCATCCCCACGAGCAGCAATTGCCCCGGCCAGAACCGGGTGTGGACGAAAATCAGGCTGTGCGCAGCGCCCAGCACGCCGGCAACAAAGGCCTCGGCCGAGAGCGGCCACGGTCGTCGGTGCCCGTCGTCGAACGGGCCTTGCCCAGCAAAGGCCGCAACGGCGACCGGCCCCGCAGCGGCTGTCTGCACCTCGGAGCGTGGCAACGCAGAGGCAGCGCCGCGCGCTTCAGCCGCCGTCCGAGACGGTGGCCGCCTCCGGCGCGCGGGTCACCTTGAACCAGCGCACCGCACCGCCCCGCGTCAGCATGACGCTGAAGACCAGTTCGCCGACCGTCACCGATTCGCCGCGCCGCGGTACCCGGCCGAGCTCATGGGCGACCAGCCCGCCGATCGCGTCGAAGGCATCGGTGGGCAGGCTCGCGCCGAAGGCTTCGTTGACCGCTTCGATGTCAACGTCTCCGGCCACCCGTTGGCTGCCGTCGGCCAGGGTGTAGATGCCGGTCTCGCCGTCCTTGTCGTCGAACTCGTCCTCGATCTCGCCGACGATTTCCTCGAGCACGTCCTCGATGGTGATCAAACCCGCGGTGCTGCCGAATTCGTCGATGACGATCGCCAGGTGGTTGCGGTTCGAGCGGAAGTCGCGCAGCAGCTCGTTCAAGCCCTTCGACTCGGGCACGAACACCGCCGGCCGCAGCAAAGTGCGCAGGTTCAGGTCGGGCGAGCGCTGCAGCTTGAGCAAATCCTTGGCCATCAGGATGCCGATGACGTTTTCTCGCCGGTCTTCGTAGACCGGGAAGCGCGAATGGCCGGTGTCGATGACGGCGTGCAGCAGGTCGTCGTAGTCGGAATCGATCGACAGCTGATCCATGTGGCGCGTCGGCACCATCACGTCGCCAGCCGTCATGTCGGCCATCCGGATGACGCCTTCGAGCATCATTCGTGATTCGGGCGCGATCAGCTGCTTGTCTTCGGCGTCGGCCAGCGAATCGATCAGCTCATCGCGTGATTCCGGCCCCGGCGCAAGCAACACCATCAACTTCTGGAAAATCGACGTGCGGCGCTCGGGCAACATGGACAGGTGCTTGTGGTCCCCATTGATTCTGGGACGACCGGGATGCGGTTCGGACATCGCGCGGGGAGCGAAAGCGAGTGGAGTGGTCACGGAGCTTACCCGAACGCCGTCGGACCGTAGCCTGAGGCGGTGGATACGACAAGTGCCCTTGCATTCGCCGCCGCCGCCTCAAAATACCCAGGCTGACCGCGATGCGCTGTCCGCCCGCCCATCCGCCGGGCGATCTCACAAATTCACGACAAGGCAGTCTCCATGGCACTCATCCCCGCCACCATCCTGACCGGCTTCCTCGGGTCCGGCAAGACGACGTTGCTCAAGCGCCTGTTGACCGAAGCGCACGGCCAGAAGATCGCCGTGATTGAGAACGAGTTCGGCGAAGAGAACATCGACAACGAGATCCTGGTGCAGGACAGCACCGAGCAGATCATCCAGCTCAACAACGGCTGTGTCTGCTGCACCATCCGGGAAGACCTGCGCACCACCCTCTCGGATCTGGCGGAGAAGCGCCGCAAGGGCGAGCTGAGCTTCGACCGTGTCGTCATCGAGACGACCGGCCTGGCCGACCCGGGCCCTGTCGCGCAGACTTTCTTCATGGACGACGAGATCGCCGAGAGCTACCTGCTCGATTCGATCCTGACGCTGGTCGATGCCAAGCATGCCGGCGATCAGCTCGACAGCCGCCAGGAAGCGCGCCGCCAGGTCGGTTTCGCCGACCAGATCTTCATCAGCAAGACCGACCTTGTCGACGACGCGACCGTCGAGGCCCTGATCCACCGGGTCAGGCACATGAACCCGCGGGCGCCGACGAAGAAGGTGAACTTCGGCGACGTGCCGCTCGCCGACGTGTTCGATCTGCGCGGCTTCAACCTGAACGCCAAGCTCGACATCGATCCCGAATTCCTGAACGAGTCGACGCACGACCACGATCACCATGACCATGCGGAGGGCGAGCACTGCGACCATCCGCACCACTACGCCCACGACGACGACGTCAAGTCCTTCGTGTTCAGGTCCGACAAGGCCTTCAACCCGGCCAAGCTCGAGGATTTTCTGGGGGCGATCGTCCAGGTCTACGGCCCGAAGATGCTGCGCTACAAAGGTGTGCTCCATATGAAGGGCAGCGACCGAAAGGTGATCTTCCAGGGTGTGCACCAGCTGATGGGCAGCGACCTCGGGCCGAAATGGGCGCCTGGCGAGAAGAAGACCAGCAAGATGGTGTTCATCGGCCTCGACCTCCCGAGCGACGTCTTCATGTCGGGCCTGGAAGGTTGCCTGGCCTGAGCGGGCGTCGCCGGCCGTCGCAGCGGGAGGGTGCCGCCTTTTGCCGGTTCTCGCGATTGCCGATCAGACCGTTCAATTCGACCGATCGGGCGCCGGCCAGGTGTCTACAATCGCGCCGGCCCAAACCCGGCGCCTTGCGTCCGGCACCCGATTCGCGGGTCCCGGATGCCGCTGTTAGGAAACGCCATGAGCAAGACACCGGCCCCTGTTGCCCCCGCCGTGAAGGCTGCGCCCAAAGCTGCCGCCGCGGCGTCGAACGACTCTGTCGAGGCGGCGACCAAACCGCCTGCAGCCGGCAAGGCGGGCAGCTCCGCGACGGTCGCGGCCGTCAAGCCGTCGACGGCTGTGAAGCCCGAATCGACTACGCCCGACGCCGTCGCCGCCTCTGGCCCTGCGCCGGTCAGCGCCGCGCCGGCGCCCGAGGCGGTCGTCACGGCCGCTGCGCTGCCTGCAGGCCAGGTCGCGATGGTGCCGTCGAAGAAGGCCGGCAAGTCGGGGTCGAAGTACCCGACGCAGCAGGTCCAGGCACCGCTGCCGCCGCCGACTTCCCGATTCGCCGACCGGTTCGCCCCGCCCCGCCCGCCCACCCGGCAAATGAACAACGTCGAGAACGACACGCCGAAGCTCGCCCAGAAGTCCGACCCGAAGCTGGTCAACGCCTGGAAGACCAAGGCCGGCCGCGAGCTGACCGAGGC
>CAXTDH010000075.1:0-9453 GCA_964242405.1 uncultured Rhizobacter sp.
ACATCGGCGGCATCGAGCATGCCATCCTGCACCTGCTCTACGCCCGCTTCTGGACGAAGGCGATGCGCGACTTGAAGCTCGTCACCTTCGACGAGCCGTTCACCCGTCTGCTGACGCAGGGCATGGTGCTCAACGATGTCTGGACACGGACCACGGCGACCGGCGGCATCGACTACTTCCCACCGCTCGAAGTGAAACCGGAATACAACGTCGCCGGTCATGTCGTCGGTGGAGTCTGGACGAGCGACGGGCAGCCGGTCGAGTACCGCGGCGTCGCCAAGATGGGCAAGACCGAGCGCAACGGCATTGACCCGCAGGACATCATCGACCGCTACGGCGCCGACACCGCCCGGCTGTTCGTCATGTTCGCGTCACCGCCGGAGCAGACGCTCGAGTGGAACGACGCGGGCGTGGAAGGCGCGAGCCGGTTCCTGCGCCGGCTGTGGCAGTTCGGCAGCCGCCGGATGCAAGCGGTGACAAGTGCGGCGGGTGGTGCTGGCGCGGCGGCTGCGGCCCCGACCACGGGCCTTCCGGTGCCGGCCGGTGGCGGCGACGCTTCCGCACTGCGTCTGGAGATCCACACCGTGCTGCGCCAGGTCAGCTACGACTTCGAGCGCATGCAATACAACACCGTCATCTCCGGCGCGATGAAGATGCTCAATGCGCTGGAGGGCTTCAAGGGCGAGTCGCCGGCCGTCGTTCGCGAGTGTTTCGGCATCCTGCTGCGGGTGCTGTACCCGGCTTGCCCGCACACCACCTGGCAGCTCTGGCAGCAACTGGGCTACGCGGCCGAGGCCGGCGACCTGCTCGACGCCGCCTGGCCGAAGGTCGACGAGACGGCGCTCGTGCAATCGGAGATCGAGCTGGTGCTGCAGGTCAACGGCAAGCTGCGCGGCACGATTCGGGTGCCGAGCAGCGCCGGCCGCCACACCATCGAGGCGGCCGCCTTGCACAGCCCCGATTTCATCCGTTTCGCCGAAGGGCGGCGGGCGAAGAAAGTGATCGTCGTGCCGGGCCGGCTCGTGAACGTCGTCGTGTGAGCGGCATTCCTTTGCGGCTGTCAGCGTCGGTCTCGATATCGGTGCCGTTGAGCTCGACGGCGATTTCGGCGCCCACCGGCCGGCGCGGGCTGTTGTGGGCGGCCCTCGCCCTGCCCGCATCCCTGGTCGCCTGCGGCTTCGGCCTGCGCCGGGCGCCGGAGTTGCGCTTTCGCACCATCCAGCTGAACGGATTTCGCCCGCGCTCGCCGCTCGCCGACGAGCTGCGGATGAACATCAACGCCAGCACGACGACCCAGGTGGTCGACAGCCTGCCGCAGGCGCAGGTCGTGCTCGACGCGCTGGCCGATGCCCGGGAGAAAAGCATCGTCGCCAGTTCGGCCGCCGGCCAGGTGACGGAGTTCCAGCTGCGCGAGCGCTTCAGCTTTCGGCTGCGCAGTGCCGACGGGCGTGACCTGATCCCACCGACCGAAATCCTGCTCAGCCGCGACATGAGCTACACCGAAAGCGCCGCGCTCGGCAAGGAGCAGGAAGAAAACTTCCTCTATACCGCGATGCAGCACGACATCGTCAGTCAGGTGCTGCGCCGGTTGGCGTCGGTGCCGGCGCCCTGAACGCGCTTCGCAACCGGTTCGCCCCACCGTGCAGGTCCGTGCCGACCAGCTTCCCGCCCATCTCGCCAAGGGCCTGCGCAGCCTCTACACCGTCTGGGGCGACGAGCCGCTGCTCGCCCAGGAGGCCGGCGACGCCATCCGATCGGCGGCACGAAACGCCGGCTGCGGCGAACGTCAGGTGCACACCGTGGCCGGCGCCCACTTCGACTGGAGCGGGCTGCTCGGCGCCTCGCTGGCGATGAGCCTCTTCTCGGACCGGCAGCTGATCGAGATCCGCATTTCATCGGGCAAGCCGGGCAAAGAGGGCGGCGAAGCACTGCAGCGCTATTGCAAAGCGGCCAGCGACGGCATCGTCACCCTCGTGCAGTTGCCCAAACTCGACCGCCAGCAACAGGCGAGCGGCTGGTTCACCGCGCTGGATGCCGCCGGCGTCACGATCAAGGTCGACCCGGTCGACCGCAAGGCCTTGCCGCAGTGGCTCGCACAGCGGCTGGCGCGGTCCGGGCAGCGGGTCGAGGCGGGAGACGCCGGCCAGCGCACCCTCGCCTTCTTCGCCGACCGCGTCGAAGGCAACCTGCTGGCGGCGCACCAGGAAATCGAGAAACTGGCGCTGTTGTACCCGGCCGGCGAACTGCGCTTCGAGCAGGTCGAATCGGCGGTGCTCGACGTCGCTCGCTACGACGTCGGCAAGCTCGGCGAGGCGGTGCTGGCCGGCCAGACGGCCCGCGCCTTGCGGATGCTCGATGCTCTGCAGGCGGAAGGCGTCTCCGCGGTGCAGGTCCACTGGACGCTCGCCGAGGACATCCGGTCGTTGACGCGTGTCCAGGCCGCTGTTCGATCGGGCAAGCCGCTGCCCCTGGCCTTGCGGGAAGCACGGGTCTGGGGTGCGAAGGAACGGCTGGTCGAACGGGCGATGCCGCTGCTCGACGAGCTGAGCGTCGGTCGCTGGCTGGTCGCCGCCCAGGTCTGCGACGGCCTGGTCAAGGGGCTGAAGCACCCTGACTGGCCGGTCGATCCCTGGGACGGGTTGCGACGACTGGCGCTGATGGTGCTGGGCTGCACGGCCGCAGCGGTGCCGCAGGACCGCAGCGGCCGACGATCGCCGGCGAATCTCGCGCTGACCGCTTAGCCCTCGCCGCACCACAGCGCCAGTGGTCGAGCCGCACGACTGTGCCATTTTTAAACCGCACGCTTGACAAGTCACCATATAGTGACTCACAATGTCACTTCTTAGTGACTACATGGGAGATGCCATGACTGCCTCTTCTTCTCGAACCGCACGTCGTTCCTTCATTCGCACCTTGGGCGGCAGCCTTGTGGCAGCTGTCGTACCGCCGCTGCTGAGCGCCTGCTCCAAGGACTTTCCCGAGGTCGCAGTCGCCGACTGGCGCGGCCCGGCGAACGGTGACGACCTGCGCCGCTGGGCGCTGGGCTACGCGATCCTGGCGCCGAATTCGCATAACCGCCAGCCGTGGCTGGTCGATCTGCGGGAGGCCGACGCCATCGTTCTGCGCGTCGACCGTGAGCGGCTGTTGCCCGAGACCGACCCGTGGTTTCGGCAGATCGTCGTCAGCCAGGGCACGTTCATCGAAGCACTTGTGCTGGCGCTGCGGCAACGCGGTGTCGAGCCCGAGGTGGTGCTGTTCCCGGAGGGCGAGTTCGCCCCGCGGACGCTCGACGACCGACCTGTGGCACGCATCACCTGGCGCCCGGCCAGCCTCGGTAGCCGGCCCGATCCGCTGTTCGCCCAACTGGTCCGCCGCCAGACCGCAAAGGTCGAATACGACTTGGAGCGTCCGGTCCGGGCCGACACGATCGGCGCCTTGAGAGATGCGGTGTCGGATCCGGCCGTCCGCTACGGCGCGACCGTCGAGCCGGCGCAACTCGCCCCGCTTCGCTCGCTCTGCCGGGATTCGGCCCTGATCGAGATCCGTACGCCGCGAACCATGATGGAAAGCATCCGCCTGATCCGGCTGGGCCCCGACGAGATTGCCCAGCACCGCGACGGCATCAGCGTGAACGGCTGGATGCCGCGCCTGGCGGCCACCTTCGGCGCGTTCGACCGCAGCGCGCCGCCGCTGGAAGGCAGCACCGGCTACAAGGAAAGCCTGTCGCGTTTCGAAGGTCACAGCCGCACGGCGATGGGATTTTTATGGCTGTCGACGCCTGTCGATGCGGCTGCCGGTTCACGCTCGCGCGAGGTCCGGGCGGGCCGCGCCTACATGCGGCTGCAGCTCAAGGCGACCGAGCTCGGACTGCAGGTCCACCCGATGAGCCAGGCCGTGCAGGAATTTGCCGAGATGAAGCCTTGCTACGACCGCCTGCACCAGCGCCTACTCGGCAAACCCGCGACCGAAGAGACGCTGCAGATGTTTTGCCGCGTCGGCTACTGCGCGACGCAACAGCACACGCCCAGGCGTGGCGTCGATGCGATCTTGCGGGCCTAGCATGAAACCGACCGCATGGCATTGTGAGAGCGTCGTCGTTTTGATGCGTCGCGGCATGCCGCACAACGCGGTGGACCACTGACATGACCACTCCCGAACTCTGCTTCGCCGTTGCCAGCAACCTGGCCGTCCTCGGCTGGCTGCTGCTGCTGGCCTCGCTGGTGGCGCCCGAGCGCTGGCGAGCGTGGTTGCGGCTGCTTGGCGGGCGCATCGTGCCGGCCCTCCTGGCTGGCGGCTACATCGCCGCGCTCCTGTTCTGGTGGGCCGACGCCCATGGTCGCGGCGGCTTCGGCAGTTTGAGCGAAGTGGCGGCGCTGTTTTCGGTCCCCGGCCTCCTCCTGGCCGGCTGGATCCATTACCTCGCCTTCGACCTGTTGATCGGCCGCTGGCAGATCGACGACAGTGCCGGCCGCGGCATCTCCGGCTGGGTAGCCTGGTGGCTGTGGCCCTGCCTGGCGCTCACCTTCCTGTTCGGTCCGGCCGGTTGGGTGCTCTATCTGCTGCTGCGGACGTTTACTTCCAAAACCGCTACTCATCGGAGCATGCCGTCATGACCTCCCTCCTGCACTCCCCTTCCGCCTTGCGCGGCACGACCTGGCGAGACGCCTTGCGGGGCCGCTGGCAGCAGCTCGCCACGCCAGCGCCCGCACTGGCGATCGGCGGCGCCATCTTCGTCGCGCTCGCCATCGTCGTGCTCGTGCCGATGGCGGTCGACGTCCGCCAGTGGCAAGGCACGAGCACCTGGCTGAAACCCTGGAAGTTCCACGTCTCGATCGCCCTTCAGCTGCTGACCATGGCCGTCTTCTCGGCGGCAATCTCGCCGGCCGGCCTGGCCCGCCGCAGCAACCGGGTGTGGACCGGGATCGCCCTCGGCAGCGCCGGCTTCGAGGCGGCCTACATCACGCTGATGGCCGCCTTGCACCAAGGCTCGCACTACAACGTCGCCTCGCCGTTGACCGCGACGATGTACTCGCTGATGGGCGTCGGCGCCGTCGCCCTCGCGGCCTCTGCGGCTGCCGTCGGCCTACAGGTCATGCGCTTCCCGCGTGCCGGGCTGGCACCGGCGCTGCGCTGGGGAATCGGCATCGCGCTGGTTCTCGGGGCGGTGCTTGGTACCTGGACGGGTGCCTACATGGCGAGCCAGCCCAATCACTGGGTCGGCGGCCTGCGTACCGACGCCGGCGGCCTGCCGCTCTTCGGCTGGTCGCGCAGCGGCGGCGACCTGCGCATCGCCCACTTCTTCGGCTTGCACGCGATGCAGGGGATGGCCCTGGTCGCCTGGGCGCTGCAGCGCCGGGCGACGACGGCCGCGGGACAGCGCCGTGCGGTGCTCGGCACCGTGGTCGTGGCGATTCTCTGGTCGCTCCTGACCCTGCTGCTGTTCCGCCAGGCCGTGGCCGGCATGCCGCTCTGGGCGGGCTGACGCATGACGCCCTCGCCCTCGCCGTCGCCGTCGGCACCGGCTCGCCGACGCGACCGCGAGGCCACCCGCACGCTCATCCTGGCAGCCGTCGGCGTCGTCCTGGCACGCGACGGCTTCGGCGCTCTCGGCGTCAACGCCATCGCCAAGGAGGCCGGTGTCGACAAGGTGCTGATCTATCGCTACTTCGGCGGCCTGCCTGAGCTGGTGCAGGAATGGGGCTCGAGTGGCCGCTTCTGGCCGCGCGTCTCCGACCTGATCGGAGACCAGCCGCAGGTTTTTCTCGCGTTGCCGGTCGCCGAACGTTATGCGCGCTTCTTCGAGCACTTCATCGACGGCTTGCGCCAGCGGCCCCTGACGGTGGAGATCATGGCCGCAGAAGTCGCCGAACGAACCGAGCTCGCCGCGATTCTCGAGACCGAACGCGAGGCCTGGGGCGAGCAAGCGACGCGTCTGCTCGCCTCGGACGAGTTCGCCCGTCGTCCGGAGCTGCGTGGCCTGACGCTGCTGCTGATTGCCGGCGTCCAGTACCTGCTGATCCGCGGCCGCCTGATCCGGACCTTCGGCGGCATCGACATCACGGACGATTCAGGCTGGGTCGAATTGAAGGTTGCGATTCGCAAGACCGCCCTCGCCCTGATGGCCTGATGGCCTGCTGTCCTGATCTTCTGAGTTCCTGATGGCCTGAGGGTGGCGCGATCCGAACCCTGGCGATCAGGACGCCTGCTCGAGCAAGGATTGCAGTGCCTGCTGGACCGTCTCGCGACGGATTGCGGTTCGATCACCGGCCAGGCGCAGCAGCCTGGCCTGTGCGCCACGTTCCCGCACCGCGACCGCCAGCCAGACGGTACCGACCGGCTTTTCCAACGTTCCTCCACCCGGCCCGGCGATGCCGGTCACGGCCACCGCCAGGTCTGCCGACGAATGCCGAAGCGCTCCTTCGGCCATCGCCCGCGCCACCGGCTCGCTGACTGCACCGTGCGACGCGATCAGCGGCGCATCGACGCCCAGCATCTCGGCCTTCGCCTCGTTCGAGTAGGTGACGAACCCTCGCTCGAACCAGGCACTGGACCCGGCCACCTCCGTGCAGGCCGCGGCGATCAGCCCACCGGTACACGATTCAGCGCTGGCCAGCCGCCAGCCACGCCGCAGGAGCGCCTCGGCAAGGGCCGCGACCACGGGTTCGAATTCGCTCACGGCAAGTGCCTCCAGATGGCGATGACGACCAGCGTACAAAGTGCCGCGACGAAATCGTCGAGCAGGATGCCGACCCCCTGGCGCCAGCCGATGCGCTCACTGGGGCGCAGCTTGAAGAGGCTGTCCGCCCAGGCGACCGGCCCGGGCTTGGCAGCATCGAAGTAGCGGAACAGCAAAAAGGCGCCCAGCTGCGCCCAGACGCTGGCCGGTGTCACCAGCCACAGGACCAGCCAGAAGGCGAGGATCTCGTCCCAGACGATGGCGCCCGGGTCCGAGACGCCCAGGTGCCGTGCCGTCGCGGTCGACGCCCAACAGCCGACAACCGTGCCCGTGACGAGCAGCAGCGCCCACTGCGAATCACGCAGGTGCGGCTCCAGCAACAGGAAGGTCGCCCACGCCCAGAGGGTGCCGACGGTGCCCGGCGCCCGCGGCGCAAGGCCGCTGCCGAACCCCAGCGCAATCCAGTGCGCCGGATGCGCCGTCATGAAGCGCCAGCTCGCGCGGCGTTTGACGGCGATGCCCAGGTCGCCGTTCATGCGCGGAAGTGATCGAAGGAGCCGAAATCATCGGCCACCGGCCGGCCGGCGGCGTCGCGCAGCCGCAGACCCGGTTGCGCCTCGATCCGGCCGATGCAGCTGACATCGACCGCTGCATCGGCTGCCGCCCGTCGAACCCGGTCGGCTGCGATCGCGGGCGCGGTGAACACCAGTTCGTAGTCGTCGCCACCGGCGAGCGTGCAGACCCGTTGCAGCTTCTCCGGCAGTCGTTGCAACACCGCGCTTCGCGGCACCGAGTCGATTTCGACGACCGCCCCCACGCCCGAGCGACGCAACAGATGACGAAGGTCGCCGAGCAGGCCGTCGGAGACATCGATCGCGGCGGTCGCGATGCCGCGCAGCGACTGGCCGAGGGCGACCCGGGGTTGCGGCGTCTCCATCGCTCGACGCACCTCGTCGAACCCCGACGCACCCAGCGAGACCGAGCCGCGAAACACCTCGAGCGCGAGCCGGGCGTCGCCGAGCCGGCCGCTGGCCCAGAGATCGTCACCGGCCCGCGCCCCGGACCGCAGCAGCGCCTGCCCGACCGGCACCTCGCCAAACACGCTGATGCAGACGTTGAGCGGCCCCTGGGTCGTGTCGCCGCCGATCAACTCGCAGCCATGGGCGTCGGCAAGATCCAGCAGGCCGCGGGCGAAACCGCCGAGGAAGGCTTCGTCGACCCGCGGCAGGGCGAGTGCCAGCGTGAAGGCGAGCGGCCGGGCGCCACAGGCGGCGAGGTCGCTGAGGTTGACGGCGAGTGCCTTGTGGCCGAGCCGATCGGCCGGCACGGTCGGCAGGAAATGCCGGCCCTCGACGAGCATGTCGGTCGAGACCGCGAGCTGCAGGCCGGGCCCAAGGGCGAGCAGCGCGCAGTCATCGCCGACGCCGAGCGCCGCGCGGGCCACCTCGCGGGTGAAGAACTTCGCGATCAGGTCGAATTCGCCGAGCGGCATGCAGAGATTCCGGTCAATGGAGTGGGCGCGACGACTTCAGTGGGCAGATGAGCGGGCGCGACACTTCATCGAACTGCAAAGCCGCACCCTGATCGACCTGCGACCCTCGCCGCCAGCGAATCGCAACCTCGGCCGGACTCATTATCGGCAACGAATCACGACGCCGCCGAATCCTACAATCGGCCACCGCCCCGGTCGCCGTAACGCCCGCTCTCGCTGCCGGCGCGACACCTGCGGCCCGATATCCATCACAGCCGGAGACACGACCCGATGTCGACCACCCACGAACAAAAGGCCGCCGAATTCCGCAAGGCGGCGCTCGACTACCACCGCCTGCCGCAGCCCGGCAAGGTGGCGATCGCCGCGACCAAGCAGATGGTGAACCAGCGCGACCTGGCGCTCGCCTATTCGCCCGGCGTGGCCGCCGCCTGCGAGGAGATCGTCGCCGACCCGGCCAACGCGTTCCGCTACACCTCGCGCGGCAACCTGGTCGCGGTCATCACCAACGGCACGGCGGTGCTCGGCCTCGGCGACATCGGCCCGCTCGCTGCCAAGCCGGTGATGGAAGGCAAGGGCGTCCTCTTCAAGAAGTTCGCCGGCATCGACGTCTTCGACATCGAGATCGACGAGAAGAACCTCGACAAGCTGATCGACGTGATCGCGGCGTTGGAGCCCACCTTCGGCGGCATCAACCTCGAGGACATCAAGGCGCCCGACTGCTTCTACGTCGAGCGGGCGCTGCGCTCGCGGATGAAGATCCCGGTCTTCCACGACGACCAGCACGGCACGGCGATCGTCGTCGGCGCCGGCGTGCTGAACGGCCTGAAGGTGACCGGCAAGGACATCCGCGAAGTCAAGCTCGTGACCTCGGGCGCCGGCGCCGCCGCGCTCGCCTGCCTCGGCCTGCTGGTCAAGCTCGGCCTGCCGGTGGAAAACATCTGGGTGACCGACCTGGCCGGCGTGGTCTACGAAGGCCGCACCGAGCTGATGGACGCCGACAAGATCGTCTTCGCGCAAAAGACCGCGCACCGCAGCCTCGCCGACGTCATCAAGGGCGCCGACATCTTCCTCGGCCTGTCGGCGGGCGGCGTGCTCAAACCCGCGATGGTCGCGACCATGGGGCCGAACCCGATCATCTTCGCCCTCGCCAACCCGACGCCGGAGATCCTGCCGGAGCTGGTCGCCGAAGTGCGTGGGGACGCCATCATCGCCACCGGCCGCACCGACTATCCGAACCAGGTCAACAACGTCCTGTGCTTCCCGTACATCTTCCGCGGCGCGCTCG
>CAXTDH010000076.1:0-698 GCA_964242405.1 uncultured Rhizobacter sp.
GCCGAAGGCGAGGCGACGGCGCATGCGCTTTCCGAGGCCCTGCGGTCGCGTGGGCTGCGCGTGACGCGGCTGGCGCGTGGCGTGCCGATCGGCAGCGAACTCGAATATGTCGATCTCGGGACCATCGCCTACGCACTCGGCGATCGCCGCTGAGCGGCGCGCCGGCCTGCCTATCGGGTATGCGGCGCCGGATTGGAGCCGCTGCCGGCCTCGGTTTTCGCCAGCCGCACCGCCGGCCTGGCCGGTGGCGATGACGACGAAGACGTCCGCAAGGAATGCGAGATCGGCTTGCCCGGCGCTGCGGCCTGCGTCCGGTTGGACGCCGGCCGTGCGGCGGCGGCGGACTTGACGGGTGACCCGCTCGCCGGCGCCACGGCCCGCGGTGCCGGCAGCACCGACGGTACCGGCGGCGGCTTCGCCAGGGTGATCTGCCGCACCACGGCCCGCGTCGAGGGCGGCCCGCTGGTCTCGCGCACGGTCGATCGCGTGAAGGCCTTGGGTGAGAGGAACACCACCACCGCCTGACCGGGCCGGAAGCTGGAAGCAGCCGACACGTGATTCCAGCCGGCCACCTGCCCAGGGCTGAGGCGGTAGCGCTGGGCGATCGTCGCCACCGTGTCGCGCCGGCCAGCGCGGATCGACGTCCTCGTCAGCGGCGGCACGTCGGGTGCGAGCGCCATCGTCGCGTTGTCGGCGAC
>CAXTDH010000076.1:708-9409 GCA_964242405.1 uncultured Rhizobacter sp.
CGGCGACATCGACCGACACGTCCGCGACCCGGTGCTCGCTGCGCGGCACCAGCAGCGTCGAGCCGGCCTTGACCAGCATCCGCGGCGGGATCCGGTTGACCTCGCGAAGCTCCGCCTCGCTCATGCCGACCTCGCGGGCCACATCCGCCGTGCGGGCGGTGCGGGGCGCCGTCCAGGCCGTCCAGCTGGCGAGCGGGCCGCGGTGCAGCGGCAGCTGACGAACGAAGGTGTTGGCGTTGTCGTAGGGCAGCAGCACCTGCGGCGTCCCGGCCGCCAGGATCACCGGCTTGTTCATCTGCGGGTTCAGGGTGCGGAACTCGTCCATCGGCACGTCGGCCAGGCGAATGGCGACGGCGACGTCCATGTCGCGGTCGATCGGTACCGCGAGGAAATACGGATGGTTCATGACGACCGGCAGCGTCAGCGCGAAGTCGGCTGGCCGGGCGACCAGGTTCTTCACGGCCTGGAGCTTGGGCACATAGTTGGCCGTCTCGTTGGGCATCGTCAGGCTGGCGTAGTCGGTCGGCAGGCCGAGCCGCTGGTTGCGGGCGATCGCCTTGCCGACATTGCCCTCGCCCCAGTTATAGGCCGCGAGCGCCAGGTGCCAGTCGCCGAACAGGGCGTGGAGGCGCTGCAGATAGTCGAGTGCCGCCCGGGTGGAGGCCAGGATGTCGCGGCGGTCGTCGCGAAAGATGTTCTGCTTGAGGTCGAAATCCCGGCCCGTGGCAGACATGAACTGCCACATGCCCGACGCCTTGGCGGTCGAGATGGCCTGCGGGTTGAAGGCGCTTTCGATGAAGGGCAGCAGGGCGAGCTCGGTCGGCATGCCGCGGTGCTCGAGCTCCTCGACGATATAGAAGAGGTAGCGGCTGCCGCGCTGGATCATCCGCCGAACGTAATCGGGCCGGTCGAGGTACCACTGCTCGCGGTCGTGGACCAGATCGCCGGTCAGGTCGGGCATGGCGAAGCCCTGGCGAACACGCACCCACAAATCCTCGCGGGCAGAGCGGTCGTCAAGGTCGAGACGGACGTCCGGGCGCAGCGGGTCGACCGGCATCGGCGCCGGCATGGGAGGCGATGCGGCTGCGGCCTCGCTGGGCGCTGCCGATGCAACCTGGCCGGCGGCCGATGTCGCGGCCGTCGAGGTGTCGGCCGGAGATGATTCGACCGGCCTCGCCGCGGCGCTCCGCTCGGATTGGCCGGTGCCACCGGAAGCGGATGACCGGTCGCCAGGTGCGACCGCACAGCCCGTCATCCACAGCACCGAAAGGAGCGTGAGCAGCAACAAGGCCGCCCGGAAATCGATACGCGAAGCCGGACGGAGATCGCGACGCCGGCGGCCGACGAGCGCTGCGATCGCCGGGGCGGAATCGGTTGTCTTGCCAAAAGCGCAAGCACCCCGCACACGGGGATCGAGCCGAAGAATCGTCATCGGAAATCGTTTTTCCATTGTCGAAGCGCAGCCAATACCGTGACCGGATCGTTCGCCGGTGCACCGTGGCGGCGTGCGCTGTCGATCACCGTCGAATCGGTGCAGCGCAAGAAGGGATTGACCTGCCGCTCGCGGCCGATCGACGACGGCAGCGTCGGCCGGCCCGCGGCCCGTTCGGAACGGCACCAATCGGTGTAGGCCTCGATATCGGCATTCGCCGGCTCGACCGCACTCGCGAAGCGGAGGTTGGCGAGCGTGTACTCATGACCGCAGCACACCCGTGTGTCGGCCGGCAGCGCCGACAGCCGGGACAGCGACTGCCACATCTGCGCGGGCGTGCCCTCGAACAAGCGGCCGCAGCCGCCGGAGAACAGCGTGTCGCCCGAAAACACCACCGGCGCGCCGTGAGCAGCAGCACCGCGGTCGAGGTCCGGCGTGAACCAGGCGATGTGGCCGCTGGTGTGACCCGGTACGTCGAGTACCTCGAAATCGACACCGAACACCTGCAACCGGTCGCCGCCGGCCACCTTTTGGCACGGCTCGGGAATGTGTTCGCGTGTGGGCCCGTAGACCTCGCCCCGGAGCCGCGAACGCAGCGCATCGACTCCGCCCACATGGTCGGCGTGATGATGGGTCACTAGAATCGCCGCGAGTTCAAGCCGGCGGGCTTCGAGCGCGGCCAGCACCGGGCCCGCCTCACCCGGATCGACGACGACCGCGTGCCGCCCATCGTCGAACATCCAGATGTAGTTGTCGCTGAAAGCGGGCAGGGCGGTCAGGTTCATGGCGGGAGGCGCGATTATAGGTTTGACCGATTGGCTGAAAACCCCTGCCGGCAGCTATGTGCTGGCATGGGAGCAGCGCCAACTCGACAGCGCCGTCGTCGACCTGTTCGGCTTCCATGCGCTGCAGCTGGGCCTGCCGGAACTGGCGGCACTGCGCTCCAACCGGATGCCGCACCGCTGGCTGGCGACCGAAGGTCCGGTCGACGACGCCGGCACGCAGGGCGCGCCAGCGTCGACCCTGGGCGAGTCTTCGGCCGATCCTGGCAAGGCGGGTATCAAGACCAAGGCGGTGCCGCCACGGGTCGCGGTTGCCCTGCACTGCGACTTCGACGCCCTGCCGTTCGACGCCGCCAGCCTCGACCTGGTCGTCCTGCCGCATGCGCTCGAACTGGCGCGCGACCCGCACCTCGCGCTCCGCGAGGTCGAGCGCGTGTTGCGGCCGGAAGGTCGGGTGGTGATCGTCGGCTTCAACCCGTCCAGCCTCTGGGGCATGCGCCAGTGGCTGGGGAAGTTCCTGCGGCGCGCGGGCCTGGGGTCACGTCGGCCGCTCTACTTGCCGGACGCCGGTGAGTTCATCGGCTATCGCCGGCTTCGCGACTGGTTGCGCTTGCTCAGCTTCGAGGTCGAGTCCGGGCGCTTCGGTTGCTGGCGGCCGCCCACCGGCAGCCAGAAATGGCTGGACCGTTTTGCCTGGGCCGACCGCAGCGGTGAACGCTGGTGGCCGGTGTTCGGCGCCGTCTACTTCGTCGTTGCCGTCAAGCGGGTCCGCGGGATGCGGCTGATCGGGCTGGTTCGGGCGCAGCATCGGCCGGTCCATGCGCAGGCGCCGGTCGTCGCGGCGCCTCGACAATCGAAGGAGCTGGCCATCCTGGAAGACATCGATACATGAGCAAGGACACATGCACGGCAACCTGACCGACGACACCCCGGCGATCCGGCGCCCGCGGGTCACGATCTACACCGACGGCGCCTGCAAGGGCAACCCCGGCCGCGGCGGCTGGGGGGCGTGGCTCAGCACCGGCGAGCACGAGAAGGAGCTGTTCGGTGGCGAGGCGCTCACCACCAACAACCGGATGGAGCTGACCGCCGTGATCGAAGCGCTGGCGAGCCTGAAGCGAACCTGCGACGTGACCGTCCACACCGACAGCGAATACGTCCGCCAGGGCATCACCGAGTGGATCCACGGCTGGAAGCTTCGCGGCTGGAAGACCGCCGACAAGAAGCCGGTGAAGAACGCCGAACTCTGGCAGCGGCTGGACGCGCTGCGCAACCTGCACCATGTCGAGTGGCGCTGGGTCAAGGGCCATTCGGGCGACATCGGCAACGAGCGCGCCGACTCGCTGGCGAACCAGGGCGCGGCGATGATCCGCTGACCGCCGGCCCGGACCGGGCAGCGGCGACGGTCGCCGAACGTGAGCCCAGGCCGGCCGGGCGACGACCCGCCGACCTCGAGCTCAGACCAGGCCGCGCTCGATTTCCATCAGGTGGAACCGGGCGAGCGCCAGATTGGTCCGGTGCCGGTCGAGCAGGGCGATGAGGAACAGGCCCGGGTGCCGGGTCAACATCCGCATGACCTGATGGCGCGGGCCGGCCGTGGCCATCACTTCGTCGATCTGCTCGGGCAGCCCCATGCTGCGCGCGGCCCGACGATGGGCACGCAACACCTGGGCGCAGGCGGCGCCTGCCAGTTCGATGTCGAGCCGCGCGCCGTCGCGGATCTCGTCGGCGAGCACCATGCCGCTGCTCGAGTCGACGATGGCACAGGCGAGCATGCCGTCGAGCGGCAGCATGCCGCGCATGGCCTGGCGGGCGGTGCCCAGGTCGAGCGCGGGTCGTGGCACGGCGGCCGGGGGACGGTCCGGCCGCAGCTCGCCCGTGGCGTGCGGGGCGGCGGCAATGTCGGTACGACTCGCATCGGCCGTGGCGCCGGTGGCCTCGCTCGACGCGTTCGGGCCGAGATCGCTCACCTTGATCGGGTATTCGTGCAGGCCGAGCAGGGCCGGGTTCGTCGCCGCATCCGAGACCGCCGCCTGCGCCTTCAGCTGGTTCCAGAGGCCGAGCATCGCGTTCCAGACCGACGACGCCCCGCTCATCGATTCGCTGATGACATGCACGCCGAGGCGCGCCGGCCAGGGCGCCGCCCGAACCTGGTTCGTCATCCAGGCCGCGTTCGGCGGCAGCAGGAACAGCAGGTGCGGGCAACGCCAGTCGGGCAGCTGCGCGGCCGCCTGCAGTGATTGCAGCAGCGCCTCGACCGCCTGCGGCTGCAGGGTGCCGATCACCACCGTCGCCATCTGGCTGCACTCCATCAGCGCCAGCGGTATGGCGGCGTTGTCGGCACCGGGCGACCGCACATCGGCATGGTAGATGCGCAAGGTGTCCTGCTCACGCCGCACGAGCGTCGTGCGCTCGATCATGGCGAGCGTCCGCAGGGTGGCGTGGTCGCGGAGGTGCAAGCGTTCGATCGGCCGGCCGCCGGCATCGGAGAGCGCCTTGATCACCGCCGAGGCCCAGAGGCCGGTCGGGTCAAGGATGGCGATCTGCGAGGTCGCGTGGTCGAGGTCGGAACGGGTCGCGGCGAAGTGCTCGCGGATCGCCTGCGCGGGGGAGCCGGTCACCACCAGATCATGCGAATGCCGGTCGACCATCTGGCCGCGCTCGTTGACCTCGGTCGCGACGCTTTCCATCAAGGCGGTGGCCGCGAATGCACCGCTTGCTTCGGCCGGGGCACCGGGCTGCACCGAATCTGGCGGGGCGGAAGGTCGAGCGGGCCCGAGGTCGCCGAACAGGGAACTGAGCACGGGCGTCTCCTATCGTGCAGCTGCGGATGTTGACGAAGCACCCGGTTTGAGGTGCGGCGCAGTGCGTTCTGACCGTGTCGAACATTCTGTCACAAGCAGCGGATCATAGTGAGAACATCGGGCGCTGGCGGGCGGGTTAGTGCGGTACCGGGCGGGCGGTCGAGCCGCTTCGGTCGGCGTGCTTGTCGTGGCTGAAGATGCTGTCCAGGCCGCCGGATGATGGACACTCGACGTTCCGCCAATGACCTGCTCGTCATGACCCAGTCGCCAGCACCCGCCCGGCTCGCCGGCCATCTCCTGGTCGAGGCCTTGATCGCGCAGGGCGTCACGACCGCCTTCGGCGTGCCCGGGGAAAGCTTCCTCGCGGTGCTCGACGGCTTCCACGAGCACCGCGAGCGGATTCGCTTCGTCACCTGCCGGCAGGAGGGCGGTGCCGCCTTCATGGCCGAAGCCCAGGGGAAGTTGAGCGGCCGGCCCGGCATCTGTTTCGTGACCCGAGGGCCGGGCGCCGCGAACGCCGCGATCGGCGTGCACACGGCATTCCAGGACAGCACGCCGATGATCCTGTTCATCGGCCAGGTCGCGAGCGATCAGCGCGACCGCGAGGCCTTCCAGGAGGTCGACTACCGCCAGATGTTCGGCCCGGGGACGCTCGGCTTCGCCAAGTGGGTCGGCGAAGTGCAGGACGCCGACCGCCTGCCCGAGTACATCGGCCGGGCCTTTCGCACGGCGATGCAGGGCCGGCCGGGGCCGGTCGTCCTGGTCCTGCCCGAGGACATGCTGACCGCCCTGACGACCGCGCCGGCCCTGGCGCGCATCGAGCCCGCCCTCGCCTGGCCGGCCCCTGGGGCGCTGCGGGAGGTGCGCAGCGCGCTGCTCGCGGCCGAGCGGCCGTTCGTGATCGTCGGTGGCAGCGGCTGGGACGCGGCATCGGCAGCGGCGCTGCAGCGGTTCGTCGAGGGCTGGGTGCTGCCGGTCGGCTGCGCCTTTCGGCATCAGGACCTGTTCGACAACCGGCACCCGAACTACGCCGGCGACGTCGGCATCGGCATCGACCCGGCCCTGGCGCGGCGCATCGACGCGGCCGACCTGATCCTCGCCGTCGGCGCCCGGTTGGACGAGACGACCACCGGCGGTTACAGCCGCCTGCAGGTGCCGCGGCCGTCGCAGCGGCTGATCCATGTGCATGCCGGCGCGGAGGAGCTCGGCAGGGTGTACGCCGCTGATGTGATGCTGCAGGCGGCCATGGCCTGCGCCGGCAAGGCACTCGAGACGCTGGCGCCGCCCGCCAGCGTGCCCTGGGCCCGCTGGACCGAAGCGGCCCATGCCGAGTACCGAGCCAACCAGGACGCCATGCCGGTCGATCCGCTCGACATGGCGGTGGTGGTCGAGACGGTGCAGCGGCTGGCACCCGAGCAGGCCGTCCTGACCAACGGTGCCGGCAACTTCGCCGGCTGGCTGCACCGCTACTACCGCTACCCCGGGCTCCAGCAGGCCGGTCGGACGCAGCTCGCTCCCGGCGCCGGCGCCATGGGCTACGGCGTGCCGGCCGCCGTCGCCGCCTCGTTGCTGTACCCGGAGCGCTGCGTCGTCGCCTTCGCCGGGGACGGCGACTTCCTGATGACCGGGCAGGAACTCGCCACCGCGACCGGCCAGGGCGCGGGCCGTGGCGGCGCCGGTCGCCTGATCGTCATCGTCGTCGACAACGCCAGCCTCGGCACGATCCGGATGCACCAGGAGCGCGCCTACCCGCTCCGGGTGAGCGGCAGCGACCTGTTCAGCCCCGATTTCGCCGCCCTGGCGCGGGCCTACGGCTGGAACGCCGCCCGGGTCGAGGCCACCTCCCAGTTCGAGCCGGCGTTCGCCGCGGCGCTTGCCGCCAGCGGCCCGACCTTGCTCCACCTGCTGCTGCCCACCGACGTCAGCAACTCGCGCACGACCCTCACCGCCATCCGTCGCAGCGCCGGCGAACGGCCCGCCCACCTGCCTTGAAAGCGACCACCCCATGAATTTGCCGATCGACACGAGCCTCGTCACCTGCGACCTCTGCGACGCCCACAAGAGCGACCCGCTGCCCGGCTTTCGCGTCCTGCCGCCGGTGTTCCGCGATTTCGGCGCCCGGACGCGCTTCGCCGGCATCGTCAGCACCGTCAAGTGCTTCGAGGACAACTCCTTCGTCAAGTCGGCGCTCGATGAGCCCGGCGCGGGCCGGGTGCTGGTCGTCGATGGCGGTGCGTCGCTGCGCCGGGCGCTGGTCGGCGGCAACATCGCGGCCACGGCGGCGAAGAACGGCTGGGCCGGAATCGTCGTCGACGGCTGCGTGCGTGACAGCCGGGAACTCGCGGCCTGCGACATCGGCATACGGGCGCTGGCGCTCAACCCGATGTCGACCGAGCGCCTGCAGCAGGGGCAGCGCGACGTCGCCCTTCAGATCCTCGGTGTGTTCGTGCTGCCGGGCGAGTGGCTGGTGGCCGACGAGGATGGCATCGTCGTCATGCCGAAACCCTCCGCCGCTTCGGAATCTGCCGCCACCGGCAACGCCTGATCGTCCGCAGGCCGCCCCCCGGGACGACGCCGAGAGCGCCCTCCGGAGACGGCCGACGCCCATCGGCCGCCAGCCGTCAGCCGCCGAGCGCCTTGAGCAGCTTCGCGCCGTCGGGCGAACCCCAGCCGGTGCAGGCATCCCAGCCCGGCGCGGCGGCGAAACTGCCGTTGTTGCCGGTGGCGATGTCGCGGAACGAGGCCTGGGCGGCCGCCGAGCCGTAGAGCAACGGGTTCAGGAAGCCGACCGGCTTGCCGAGCTTCTGGTTCATCAGCGCGACGAGGCCCGCCCAGAGCGGCGAGACCGCACTGGTGCCGCCGATCACGAAATTCTGGCCATCGACCCGCACCTCGTAGCCGGAGGCCGGGTCGGCGTCGCCGGCGACATCGGGCACGCCCCGGCCGCCCTTGGCACCGGTCGGCTTGGGCACACCTGCCTTCTTCTGGTAGTCGGGCAGGGGAAAGAAGCTGCTCACGCCGCCCCCGGTCGCGCTGTCGATCGACGCGTTCCAGACCGTCTCGGCGGTGATCTTGCCGCCCGAGGCGGTGAGCTTGGTGCCGCCGCAGCCGAGGACGTACGGGCTGGAGGCCGGGAAGTCGACATGCGGCTTGCCGTCTTTCACACCGTCGCCCGAGCCGTTGTCGCCGGCGGCCGCGCAGACGGTCACGCCCATCGCCGCGGCCGCCTGGAAGGCTTCGTTGAACTGGGTCATGCCCTGCTGCGTCCAGCTCGACTCCGGGGCGCCCCAGCTGATCGAGATGACCGACGGCTTGTTGACCGTGTCGTGAACGGCGGTCGTGATCGCGTCCAGGAACCCCTGGTTGGTGTTGGGCGCGAAATACACGGCGATCGTCGCCTTGGGCGCAATCGCGCCTGCCACCTCGATGTCGAGCATCACCTCGCCATCGGCGCTGTTGGGGGTGGACGGGGCATTCTTGGCGTGGTCGACCGAGATCGCCTTGACCTTCGGCGTGGGCAGGCCGAGCGACTTGAAATAGGCCGTCAGGTCGGCCGGCCGGTAGCCGCCGCCGAGCTCGATGATGGCGATGCACTGGCCGCTGCCGTCGAGGCCGGTCGGAAAGTCGTAGAGCTTGGCGAGTGCGGTCGGGGTGAAGGAGGTGTTGTCGGCAGCCGCGGGGGC
>CAXTDH010000077.1:0-9371 GCA_964242405.1 uncultured Rhizobacter sp.
CGGCGGCGTGCTCGAGCGGCGCGGCCATACCGAGGGCGCCATCGAACTGGCGCGGTTGGCGGGGTTGCGTCCGGCCGCGGTGCTTTGCGAATTAATGAACGCCGACGGCAGCATGATGCGGGGCGAGCAGCTGGTGACGTTCTCCCGGGCGCACGGTTATCCGATGTTGACGATCGCGGAGTTGGTCGCTTATCGCCTTGAGCGGCAGGCAGCCCGTCTCGGGCAGGCTCATCCGTCGGCGCTGACCGCCTGACCGCCTGACCGCCTGAAGGTCCGGCGATCCTAGACCTTGATCTCCGGCCGGTAGACCGACGCGTCGGTCGTGATGGCATCCAGCGGATAGCGTCGGCCGGCGAGATAGTCTTCCACGCAGCCGAGCACATGCGGGCTGCGGTGCCGCGACCGGCTGGCGCGCAGCTCGTCGACCGTCATCCAGACGGTGCGGACGATGCCGTCGTCGAGGCGGCGCCCCGCATCCGGTTCGCCGACGGTGCCGCCGAAGGCGAAGCGCAGAAAAGTCACATCCTCCCCGGTCGCCGGCCGCTGGAAGCGTGAAAGGTAGACGCCGACCAACCGGTCGGGTGTGAAGACACAGGTGGTCTCCTCCAGCACTTCGCGGATCACGCCTTCCTCGGGTGACTCCTCGGGATCGAGATGACCGGCCGGGTTGTTGAGCTTCAGACCCTCGGGCGTCTCCTCCTCGACCAGCAGGAATCGGCTTTTGCCCGCGTCCACGAGTTCGATGACGGCGGCGACCGTGACGCTCGGCTTCCAGCGGGTGTTCATCGTCCTGGCCTCGGTCGATCGACGCTCAGTGCGGCGCCCAGGCGCCATCCTCGAACACCCGCAACTCACCCGCGGCGAATCGCTGCCACGGCTCGTCTCGCGTCAGCGGCTCGGTAACGATCACGGCCACCCGGTCGCGCTCGGTCGTCACCTCCGCGAAGTCGACCGCCAGGTCGGCATCGGCCAGCGAGGCACGGCTGAACGGGTGCTGCCGAACCAGGTGAAAGAGGTTCGTCGAACAATGCGCCCAGAGCGCCTGGCCGTTGCTGAGGGTGAAGTTGAAGCTGCCATGAGCCGCCGGCACCATCGCCAGCTCACGCAACGTCGCCGTCAGCTCGGCCACCGACGGCACACTGGCATGCGCCTTCGCCAACTCCTGCATCAACCAGGAAAAGGCGAGCTCGCTGTCGGTGCCGCCGACCGGCCGGAAAGCACCGTGCAGCCGCGGTGCGAAGCCCTGCAGGTCGCCGTTGTGGGCGAACACCCAGTAGCGGCCCCAGAGCTCGCGAACGAAGGGATGGGTGTTTTCGAGCGCCACCCGCCCCTGCGTCGCCTTTCGGATGTGGGCAATGATGTTGTCGCTCTTGATCGGGAAGCGCCGCACCGTCTCGGCGATCGGCGAGCTGCGAGCGCTCTGCGCGTCAACCATCAAGCGCACCCCAGCGCCCTCGAAAAAGGCAATGCCAAAGCCGTCCTTGTGCTCGTCCGCCCGGCTCGCGAAGCCGGTGAAGGAAAAGCGCAGGTCGGTCGGCGTGTTGGCGTTCATGCCGAGGAGTTGGCACATGGTGGGTGCAGGGCCGGTTGTGGATGCAGTGCAGGTGATTCGAACCGGATCGTGTTCGCTGGTCGTGCGCGGGCCGCGTCTATTCGGTGAAGACGCGGTAGATGCCCTTGAACGACACCAGGTTGCCGGGGTTGCTGGTTTCGTTCAGCACGCCGCTCATCCGCCGCAGCAACCGCGGGCTCCTGTTGGCGCGCCAGATCAGCAGGTCGGTCAACCAGGGCCGGCGGTTGACCAGGTTGGCGCGCTGGTAGAGGGCGAAGCGCGGCTTGAGCGCGAGCAGACGCGCCTCGTAGTCGGCCCGCACGCGGCCATCCGTCTCGACCGCCTCGCCAGCGACCGGGTGCACGCCTGCCGCGAGCAGCGCCTCGGCCGCGTGGATGCCGGTCTCGAGCGCCTTGCCGATGCCCTCGCCGGTGAAGGAGTAGGTGCTGCCCGCCGCCTCGCCGGCGACCAGCAGCCCAGGGCGGGTGAAGCGGGCGCCATCGAGCGAACAGCGCAGCGGCGCGCCCTTCCACGGACCGAGCAGCGTGCCGCCGACCATCAAGTCGTGCGCCGGCTCGTAGACCCGCTGGAACGCCTGCATCACCTCGCGCAGGTTGACTTCCTTCTTCTTCAGCCGCTCTTCCTCGCCCTCGATCGGCCGATCACGGCGCACGTCATGGCTGTCGGCGACCCCCACGCCGATGTTGAAGACACCGCCCGGGCACGGGAAGATCCAGCCGTAGCCGGGGCTCAGCGCCCGGTGCCAGACGATCTCGAGCGCGGTGATGCGGCCGACCATCGCCTCGTTCCTGACGTAACCGCGCAGCGCGACGCCGCTCGGCGTGTGGCGTGACGACATGCCGGCGGCGACCAGCGCCTGCGGCACCGCGCCGGTTGCGAGCACCGTCCAGCGAGCACGCAATTCGCGCTTCGCCTCGCCCTGCGCGAGCGTCGCGCCGACGACGCTGCCGCCTTCCTCGATCGGCGCGGAAAACCGCACCGGCGCGAACATCCGCGCACCCGCCGCCACCGCCGTCCGGCAGAGGATGTCGTCGAGTTCCTTCCGCGGCAGCACCGCCAGTTCACCCGGCACGTCGACCCGCTGGCCGCGCGGCCCGACGCAACCCACGAAGCCGACCGGCTGCGCCGCCCGCATCACCTCGTCGAGCGCGCCGAGCTTGCGCAGGGCATGGTGGGCATCCGGAATCAGCCCGTCGCCGCAAACCGTGTCGCGTGGGAAGGCCTGGGCATCGATCAGGACGACAGCCAGCCCGGCGCGGGCGAGCGTCGCAGCGGCGGCCGAGCCGGCGGGGCCGGCGCCGACGACCAGCACGTCGCAGGTCGCGGGGAGGAGATCGATGCCGAGGTTCATGGAAACAGTACGGTGAGCCGGAACGCCGGTCGACCGCGGCGATTCTAGGAGGCGGGGCGGCGAACGCAGCAGCGCGCCCCATGGTCGGCGTCCATCATGACTGCAGTCGAGGATCGCCTACATGATCAGGTCCATCGTGAGCGCCCAGCCGCACCACCTCGACGACCGCTCGGTCAGTCGCTCTTCAGGCCCTCGACCATTCCCGAGAAGCACGACAGCGACCCCTCCGTGCAGATGCTCGAGCACGATGCCACGCTCGCGGTGGCCGGTGCGCGGGCGACGCGCGGTTCCGGCACGTCAGCGACATGTCGACGCTGGGCCAGGAAGCCGTCTGATCGGCCGGCCGGCCGGCTGGCTGGCTGCATGACCCGCGGGCCGCCCAGCCCAACGGGCAAAAGGCTGCGGCGGCTTATTTGCTGTTCGTCTTGATGTTGCTCAGCACATCGACTGCGATCGCTTCCACTTGTTTGTTGGTCATCGGCGAGAAAACGCCTTCCCAAGCCGATGACGACGTATTGATCGCTTGCGAACCGAAGCTTTGACCGGTCTTCAGACTCAAATAGGTCAGTTTGGCTTCAATGTAAGCGTTGCCGCCCATGATGCCCGTGAGATACCGAGTGCCGGGCCGGATGAACCGGTAGTCATCGACATACACCGTGAGCAGGACACCATCTTCGCCAGTGGGCTTGGACGGGCCTTCCTGCATGTCGAATTTGACGCGAGCCGCCCCCGCTTTCTCGGCGAAATTTTCCTTCCACTCTTGCCTGAAGTCGTTCCAGTCCTTGGCGTTGACCGAGTTGGTGGAACCTGAGACGTTCAACACCAGCTTCGAGGCAGCGCTGGGCGGGATCTTTGCCAAGGGAGCATCGGCGGGGCCGCGCTTCACGGTTGCTGCACAACCGGATGCCAATGCGACGAATGCCAGGATCGTCGCATAACGCCTTCTCATCTTCATGTCGATCTCCCTTCATATCTGACATTGCAATAGCGGCTGCCTTCCAACATGCGCCCAAGGGCAACGTCGACGCGATCGCCGTGCAGCGGCGTTCGGATTACCGAGACAACAAGAAGCGCCGGCGACGAGGGCGCCGCCTTCAGCCGCCGGAACGCACCAGTCGCAAAGGGAACTTCTTTTCGCCCAGGTTGCCCATGACGCGACCGTTGGCGAAGTTGACGAGCCAGGCGTTCAGGTCATCGTCGGAGCCGGCGCGGGCGGCCCAGAAGGCGGTCGACGGGGTGTTGGGGAACGCCACTGGATCGATCTTCGGCTTCTTCTTCGCGTTCTTGTCGACCAAGGTCAGCAGTTCTTCGCGGCTCGGCACGTGCCAGCCCTTGGCACCGGCGGAAGCGGCGACGCGCTTGGCGCCACGGTAGTCGTAACGGGCCAGCTTGCCGCTGCACTTGCTGCCGTCGTACGTCAGGCCTTCGGCACAGCGACGCCAGGTGAGCTGGCTGCTGCTGTCGGTGACCTCCTGGCCATCGGCAGAGACCTTGAACCGCCCCTCGGCGTGGACCGAAGCCACGGCCGACGAAGCGAGCAGCAAGGCGATGAAAGCGCGGGACGCTGGCGAACGAGAAGCGGTCATGAAAGCTCCGGAAAGCCCCCGGGCAGTGTCGGTGCACCCCGAGTTGGCGCGGATTATAGGAACGGTGGTCGTTCGTGCCGGCAGTGCTGCACGAACAGACAGGGTTCGTCTCTCTCGGGCATCAGACAGCATCCGCCGGCGCGAGCACTCGCGGACGCCGCGGCGTGCCGATCTGCAGCGCGGCGACGACTGCGCAGGCCGTGATCAGGCCGATCAGCGCGAAGGTCTCGTGGAACGCCCGCACCGGGTCGGCGGCCCGCACCAGCAGCCGCCAGTCCAGGACGATGCCGACCAGGCTGATGCCGACCGCGCCGCCCAGCTGGCGCATGAAGTTGATGGTGCTGGCGCCGTGCGAGATCAGCCCGTCGGGCAGGCCGCGCATCGAGCCCAGGTTGAGCGACGGCAGCACGCAGCCGAGGCCGATCCGGCCGATCACCGCCCAGAGCGTGATCCAGATCAGGGCTGTGGCCGGACCGACGCCGATCATTAGGAAAAACGACGCCGCCAGCAGCACCAGGCCGGTGGTGACGATGCGGCCGACCGGCAATTTGTCGACCATCCGGCCGGCGAGCGGAATGGTCGCCGCCAGGACGAAGCCGGCCGGCAACAGCACCGCGCCGGCCTGGGAAGGCGGCAGGTGCAATGCGAGCTGCATGAAGACCGGCACCAGGTAAGTCGAGCCGAACAGCGCCATGCCGTAGATGAAGGCGACGATCGCGCCCATCGAGAAGCTGCGGTGGTCGAAGAGCGGCAGCTCCATCAGCGGCCGGGCGCCGCGCCGCTGGTGGAAGACGAAGCCGACGAGCGCCGTGGCGCTGCACGCGAGCAGCGCCCAGCCGGTGCCGGGCGCGCCGCCGTGCAGCCGCACCATGCCGTTGAGCAGCGCCAGCACGACGACCCCGATCAGCACCAGGCCGGGGATGTCGAGCCGCGCATCGCCGCTCTTGTCGACCGCACCGCCGCTCGGCGTGCCGACCGGCAGGTAGCGGCCGGCCAGGACCAGCGCCAGGGCACAGAACGGCACGACGACGAAGAAGATCGACCGCCAGCCAAACCATTCCACCAGGATGCCGCCGATGCTCGGGCCCACGGCCGGTGCCAGCACGACGCCGAAACCGAACACGCCCATCGCCCGGCCCCGCTCCTTCTCGCCGAAGGCGCGCAGGATGATGATCGCCGGGATCGGCTGCAGCACCCCGGCGGCCAGCCCTTCGATCACCCGCATGGCCAGCACCAGATCGAACCAGGGCGACAGGCCACCTGCCATCCCACCGCACATCAGGAGGCCGACGGCGCCGAGGTAGGTGTGGCGATAGCCGAAGCGCTCGAGCAGCCAGGGCGTCGTCAGCATCGAAAGCGTCATCGCCGCCATGAAGCCGGCCGAGAGCCACTGGGTCTGCGCCTGGCCGAGTTCGAAGACCTGGCCGATGGCCGGCACCGCGACATTGATGATCGTCGACGCCATGATCGAGGCCATCGTGCCGATCATCACCGACAGCAGCAGCAGCCAGCGGTAGCGCCGGCCGAAGCGCTGCTCGAGGGCGGCGTGGGAGTGGGGGTTGGGGGCGGGGTGCGGGTCAGTCATGTGGTGGGAGGGTGCAGCTGCCGCAGGCGGGCCTCGCCGCTCACCAGATCGAGACCCGATCCTTTGGCGCCAGGTAGAGCTTATCGCCCGGCTTGACGCCGAAGGTCGAATAGAACGGCGCCAGGTTGCGCACCGTGCCGTTGACGCGGAATTCGGCCGGCGAATGCGGGTCGGACTTGAGCCGGGTCAGCAGCGTTTCCGGGCGCGTCTTGCTGCGCCATACCTGGGCGAAGCCCATGAAGAAGCGCTGGTCGCCGGTCAGGCCGTCGATCACCGGCGCGGGTTTGCCGTGCAGCGACAGCCGGTAGGCGCGGTAGGCGATCGACAGGCCGGAGTTGTCGGCGATGTTTTCGCCGAGCGTGAGTTCGCCGTTCAGGCGATAGCCCGGCACCGGCTCGAAGGCGGCGTACTGGTCGACGAGCTCTTCGGTCTTGGCCTTGAAACGGGCACGGTCCTCGGCCGTCCACCAGTCGCGCAGGTTGCCCGTGCCGTCGTACTGGCTGCCCTTGTCGTCGAAGCCGTGGCTGATTTCGTGGCCGATCACCGCGCCGATGGCGCCGTAGTTGACGGCGTCGTCGGCGGCCGGGTCGAAGAACGGCGGCTGCAGCACGGCCGCCGGAAAGACGATCTCGTTGAGCAGCGGGTTGTAATAAGCGTTGATGGTCTGCGGCGTCATGTGCCACTCCCCCCGGTCGACCGGGCCGCCGAGCTTGGCGAGATCGCGGGCGTTCTCGAAGGCGTTGGCCCGCATGACGTTGCCGACCAGGTCGGCGCGGTCGATCTTCAACGTCGAATAGTCGATCCAGCGGACCGGGTAGCC
The DNA here is from genome assembly GCA_964242405.1 of uncultured Rhizobacter sp. Lineage (GTDB taxonomy): Bacteria > Pseudomonadota > Gammaproteobacteria > Burkholderiales > Burkholderiaceae_C > LMDS01. The sequence goes on from CAXTDH010000077.1 coordinate 6,916, forward strand.
GATCTTCGGCGTGAAGGTCGCGAGCTTGGCCTGCGCTTCGCGCCTGGTGGCCGGCGTCATCCAGTCGAGGCCGGCGATGCTGTCGCGGTAGGTGGCGAGCAGGTTGGCCACCAGCGCCTCCATCCGCGCCTTGCTTTGCGCCGGGAACCAGCGATCGACGTAGAGCTGCCCGAGCGCCTCGCCGAGGAAGGAATGCACGGTCTGGACGCCGCGTTTCCAGCGCGGCCGGTTTTCGGTCGTCCCGGCGATGACCTTGCCGGCGAAAGCGAATTTGGCGTCGACGAAATCGCGGCTGAGGTAAGGTGCGTATTGATCGAGCAGGCGCACTTTGGCGTAGGCCTTCCAGGTGGCGAGCGGCACCGAGCCGAGCAGCGGGTCCAGGCCCCGTAAGTAGGTCGGCTGGCGGACGATCAGGTCGGTCGCCCGGTCGGCGAAACCGCTGGTGGCGAGATAGCCCGACCAGTCGAGGTTCGGTGCGAGCTTCGACAGGTCGGCGAAATCGACCCGGTGGTACGTCGCGACCGGGTCGCGGTCCTGGACGCGGGTGGTGCGGACGCGGGCCAGCTGGGTTTCCAGGGCGAGGATGGCGGTGGCGGTGGCGGTGGCGGTGGCGGTGGCGGTGGCGGTGGCGGTGGGACTGGCAGAGGTGCCTTCGGCCATGCCGTCACCGGCGAGCTGCAGCAAGCGGGCGAGGTAGACGACGTAGGCCTCCCGAATCTGCCTGAACCGGGCATCGTCGAGCTGCAGGTAGTAGTCGCGGTCCGGCAGTCCCAGGCCGCTTTGCGATATCTGCGGCACGTAGCGGGTTGCCTGCCGGGCGTCCTGGCCGACGCCGGTACCGATCGGTGCTGCCACGCCGAGGTTGCCCAGACGAGCGAAAAGCGCACCGAGCTGCGCGGGCCGGGCGATGGCGTCGATGGCGGCCAGCTCGCCGGCGAGCGGCCGGGCACCGAGGGTCTCGAGCCTCTCCTCATTCATGAAACTGGCGTACAGGTCGCCGACCTGACGTGAGCGTGCATCGCCGGCCGCGTCGCTCGTCGCCGCTTCGACGAGGCCGCGAAGCTGGTCCTGCGTCTGGTCGTTGAGCGTGTCAAAGGAGCCGATCGTCGACCGGTCGGGCGGGATCTGCGTGTGCTCCAGCCAGAGGCCGTTCTCATGGCGAAAGAAGTCGTCCTGCGGCCGCACGCTCGGGTCGTTGCCGCTGCGATCGATGCCGGACGCAAGGGGCGCGTCGACCGGCGGCGCCGCTTCAGTCGCGATGCGTCCCGCGGGCGTCTGGGCAGCCGCCATCGGCGCGAAGGCCGTGGCGACGACCAGCAGGAGCACAGGGGCGAGATGCGGACGCTTCGGCGATGTCACAGGCGAATTCGTTCAATCATGGACCGGCAATGGTAGTCACCCTCGCGCCGGGCAGCCGGCGATGGAGCGGGTGCCCCTTCGCCCGGTCGGGGCCGAACGGACGGACTTCGAAGAATTCCGGGCAGGATCGGATGCTGTCGTCGTCCGTCGTGGTCCGTCGTCGTGTTCGTCGGCACGGATCACGCCCCGCGCCGGTGGCTGAGCACGAGCCCGCCGGTCACCAGACCGATGGCGGCGTGCAGCCAACCGAGCGGCGCCCGGATGCCTTCGGGCGCGAAGTAATAGAGTGTGTAGCCGGTGAGGACGAGCAACGCCGCGAGGCCGCAAAGCAGCACGCCCGACTGCTGCTGATGCGCCCAGCGCTGCCGCTCGCTCATCCGCCAGCCCTGCGGGATGTGCGTGGCCGCGAGGGCGCCCAGCCCGAACAGGGCCGCGAACGCGGCGACTGCGTGCAGCCGCAAGCACCAGATCTCGAGCGGATGCGGCAGCTGGTCAGCACCTGCGCCGACGCTGTAATGAAGCGCGAGCCAGACCGCGCCGGTCAGCAGCAGCCCGCCGCCCGAACCGTAGACCACCAGCCGCTGCCAGCGCACCAGGCGGTGCCGAGGTGCGGTGGGTCGCGGGGCCGCAGCGGTGCGTAACTCCGAATGCGAGGTCACTGAAGGGCTTCCATCGCCATCACCCAGCACGCAGGGCATGAACCCAGGCTCGTGCCCGGTATCGCGCCAGCAAGGGATGCTGCGGATCGCCGCTCGCCGCGACGACCTTGGTCAGCGCGTCGGCCCAGAGGCAACACGGCGCGACGACGCTGACGTGGGCTGCAGCGCTCGATTCGCCCAAGCCGCGAGCGCTGGTCGCGAAGGCGCCGTCGGTCAGTGTCGCGAACGGCCGGACGCCGCCGGCCGATTCGTCGCGCAGCTGCACCGGCAACTCGGCGGCGCCGAAAGCGCGCAGGTCGCCGCCGGCGTTGACCCAGCCCGAAGCGATGCCGTCCTGCCGCAATTGCCGTACCGCGCAATCGACGGCGTAGCCCTTAGCGATGCCGCCGAGGTCGAGCCGGAGGCCGTCGACCCGCTTGAGGAGCTGATCACCGATAA
>CAXTDH010000078.1:0-9359 GCA_964242405.1 uncultured Rhizobacter sp.
GGCCGACCGCGTGATCGTGATGAACGAGGGCCGCATCACCGGCGAGCTGCCGATCGACCGGTGCACCGAGGCCCGGCTCGGCCTGCTGATGGTCGAGGGCCGGGCCGCCACGGTCGAAGCGGCCGCCGAGGCGACTCCGTGACGCCGCTGCCGCGCTGGGCCGACGTGGTCCTGATGCCGATCGTCAACCTGGCCATCGCGCTGGCGGCCGCGGTGCTGGTGGTCTGGGCGATCGGGCAGGACCCGGCGCAGGTCATGTCGATGCTGGTGCGCGGCGCGTTCGGAACCGAGCGCGGCCTGTCGTACACGCTGTACTACACGACGAGCTTCATCTTCACCGGCCTCGCGGTCGCGGTCGCGTCGCACGGTGGCCTCTTCAATATCGGTGCCGAAGGGCAGGCCACGCTCGGCGGCCTGGGCACGGGCCTGGTCGCGCTGTGGCTGTCGCAGAAGCTGCCGGCACCGATCCTGCTGCCGGCGATGGCGGTCGGCGGCGGGCTGTTCGGCATGGCCTGGGCCGCGCTGCCGGCCTACCTGCAGGCCTACCGCGGCAGCCACATCGTGATCACGACGATCATGTTCAACTTCCTCGCGAGCACGCTGCTCGTCTACCTGCTGGTCAACAAGTTGAAGGCGGCGGGCGGCATGTCGGTCGAGACGGCGCCTTTCGGGCCGTCGGCGCACCTGCCCGGCATGGACGAATTGCTGGCCCGGTTCGGCATCGACTGGCCGTCGTCGCCACTCAACCTGAGCTTCTTTTTGGCGATCGCTGCGGCCATCGCCGTCTACGCGCTGCTCTGGCGCAGCCGTGCCGGCTATCGGCTGCGGGCGGTCGGCGCGAGCGCAGGGGCGGCCGCCTACGCCGGTATCGAGCCGAAGCGGCAGGTGGTCGTCGCGATGGGCATCTCTGGCGCGCTCGCCGGGCTGGTCGGCATGAACGAGATCGCCGGCGTCAATGGCAAGCTGCTGCTCGACTTCGTCGGTGGCGCCGGCTTCACCGGCATCGCCGTCGCGGTCATGGGCCGCAACCATCCGCTCGGCATCGTCCTGGCGAGCCTGCTGTTCGGCGCGCTGTTCCAGGGCGGGGCGGAGGTGAGCTTCGACATTCCCACCTTCAGCCGCGACATGGTGGTGATGCTGCAGGGGTTCATCGTCCTCTTCTCAGGCGCGCTCGCCTATGTGATCGCGCCGCGCGTCGGGCGGATGGCGAGCCGGGTGAGCGGTCGGCTCGGGCGGTCAGGTGCCGCCGGTGGATGAGGCGCTGATCAGCGCGTTGCTCGCCTCGACGCTGCGGGTCGCGACGCCGCTCGTCTTCGGCGCGCTCGCCGGCCTGCTGGCGGAACGCTCCGGGGTGGTCGACATCGGCCTGGAAGGCAAGATGCTGTTCGCCGCCTTCGCCGCGGGTGCGGCCGGTTCGGTGTTCGGCTCGACCGCCGTGGCGCTGGCGGCGGCGATCGGCGTGGCGGTGGCGCTTTCCTGGCTGCACGGCTATGCCTGCGTCAGCCACCGGGGCGACCAGGTCGTCTCCGGCATGGCGATCGACATCATCGCCGCGGGCTTTACGGCGGTGCTCGGCATCGCCTGGTTCCATCAGGGCGGGCAGACGCCGCCGGTGGCCGACCCGGTGCGCATCCAGCCGCTCTGGCCGAATGCGGCCGCGGCGCTGCGGCCCTGGGTCGGCGCGCCGCTGGCGGCGATCGTCGGTGACGGCCTGCTGGCGCACAACGCGCTGGTCTACCTCGCGCTGCTCCTGGTGCCGGCGGTCTGGTGGGCGGTCTATCGGACGCGCTTCGGCCTGCGCCTGCGGGCGGTCGGCGAGAACCCGCAGATGGTCGACGCCGCCGGGGTCTCGGTGCCGCGCCTTCGCTATGCGGCGCTGACGCTCAATGGCCTGCTCTGCGGGCTGGCCGGCAGCTACCTGGTGCTGGCGCAGAACGCGTCGTTTTCGCCGAACATGACGGCCGGCCGCGGCTACATGGCGCTCGCGGCGATGATCTTCGGCAAGTGGCGGCCGTATCCTGCGCTCGCTGCGTGCCTGCTGTTCGGCTTTTTGGATGCCGCGGCGATCCGGCTGCAGGGCGTGCGGCTGCCCGGCATCGGCGAAGTGCCGGTGCAGGCGGTGCAGGCGCTGCCCTACCTGCTGACGGTGGTATTGCTGGCTGGTTTCATCGGCCGGACGGTCGCGCCGCGGGCGCTCGGTCGGCCTTATTTGAAGGAGCGGTGAATGGCGGGCAACGAAGGGGCAGGCACCGTGCCGCGGGGCGACGGGCAACCGCACGGGGAGCATGGTCAGCGCGCGCAGCGAGAGCAGAGCGGGCAGCAGGAGCAGCAGGAGCAGCAGGAGCAGCAGGAGCAGCAGGAGCACCAGGAGCAGCCGAGCCAGCAGCAGCTCGACGACGTCCTGCGGGCGGCACGGGCCGCGCAGACGCGGGCCTATGCACCGTATTCGCGATTCCAGGTCGGCGCCGCGGTGCTCGACGACCAGGGCCGCATCCATGCCGGCTGCAATGTCGAGAACGCCGCCTACCCCGAGGGCGTCGGCGCCGAGGCCGGGGCCTTGAGCGCCCTGGTGCTCGCGGGCGGCAGCCGGATCGTCGCCGTCGCGGTCGTGGGCGATGGCGACGGCCTGATCACCCCTTGCGGCGGCTGCCGCCAGAAATTGCGGGAGTTCGGTGCGCCGGAACTGCCGATTCTGGTCGCCGACCGGACCCGCCTGCGCGCCCGCTTCACCTTGCAACAGTTGCTGCCGGAGAGTTTCGGCCCCGAGCACCTGGGCCGCTGACCACTCCATGACCCAGTCGCCGACCGACTCGCCGACCACTCGATGACCCGTCGCCGACCGACTCGCTGATCGACCTCCTGACCGACCCACCGGGATCCGCCATGACCGCACCACCGTCGACACCGATCGCTCTTGCCGCCCCAGTCGACCCGCTGCCCGCGCTCGCGCAGATCGGCGCGGACGCGCCCGACGCGGCGCCGCGCATCGCCGTCGTCCTCGGCTCGGGATGGGGCGGCCTGGCCGACCTGATCGAGGCGCCGCGCCGCATCTCGTATGCCGAACTCAGCGGCTTTCCGCTGCCTGGCCTCGCCGGACATGCCGGGGAGCTGTGCCTCGGCCGCATCGGCGGTCGGGAGGTGGCGGTGATGAGCGGCCGCAGCCACGTCTACGAGCGGGACGACGCTGCCGGCATGCGCGCGCCGCTGCGCACCCTGAAGGCGCTCGGCTGCGGCGTGCTGCTGCAGACCAACGCGGCCGGCAGCCTGCGGGCCGACGTGCCGCCGGGCAGCTTGATGGTGCTGTCCGACCACATCAACGTCTCGCAACGCTCGCCGCTGGTCGGCGAGCAGGGCTCCGAGCGCTTCGTCAGCCTGGTGGACGCCTACGACCCCAGCTTGCGGGCGACCGCCCATGCCGTCGCGAGCCGCAGCGGTGTGGCCCTCCGCGAAGGCGTCTTCGCCTGGTATCTTGGGCCGCAGTTCGAGACGCCCGCCGAGATCCGGATGTTCCAGCGGCTCGGTGCCGATGCGGTCGGCATGAGCACCGTGCCCGAGACGATCCTGGCGCGTCATGCCGGCATGCGCGTCCTGGCGATCTCGCTGCTGACGAACATGGCGGCGGGCCTGTCGAACGAGCAGTTGAGCCATGCTCATACGCTGGCGCAGGCCGCCGCGATGAGCCAGGTGGCGAGCCGATTGCTGGCCGATGTGATCGCGGCGATCGAGCCCTGACGGCAGGGCCCCGAGCGACGCCTGTCACCGACCCAGCCAGTACCTGCCATGACCGACCTCCCCACCCCGAACAACCGCCGCACTGCCGCGGCCGCCACAGCTGCCACGGCTGACACAGCCGACAAGGCTGCCACGGCTGCCAGCGAGTCCGTCACGTCCAACGCCGCATCCGCCGCATCCGCCAACGCCCGCATCGCGCTCGCTTGCCTCGACCTCACCAGCCTGAACGACGGCGACACCGAGGCCGACGTCCAGCGCCTCTGCGAACGAGCCCGAAGCCGCTTCGGCCCGGTCGCGGCGGTCTGCGTCTGGCCGCGCTTCGCGGCGCTTGCCCGGCGCGTGCTGCCGCCGGAAATCGCCGTCGCCGCGGTGGCGAACTTCCCGGCCGGCGGTGCCGATATCGCCCAGGCGGTCGACGACACCCGGCTGATCGTCGACAGCGGCGCCGACGAGGTCGACCTCGTGCTGCCGTTCGCCGCCCTTCGCGCCGGCGAAGCAGTCGCAGTGAGCGCGTTGCTGGACGCCGTCCGCCGGGCGTCCGCTGGCCGGCTGCTCAAGGTCATCCTGGAAACCGGCGTTCTGGTCGACGAGGCCTTGATCGCGCACGCCTCGCGACTCGCGCTCGCCGCCGGCGCCGATTTCCTCAAGACCAGCAGCGGCAAGACGCCGATCAGCGCCACGCCGGCCGCCGTCCGGACGATGCTCGCGGCCATCGCCGGCGACCCGTTGCGGCACGACAGGGTCGGCCTGAAGGCCTCCGGCGGCATCCGCAGCGTGGCCGATGCGTCGATCTACATCCGGCTGGTCGCCGGATCACTGGGCGCGGAGGCCCTTCGGCCGGCGCGCTTTCGCATCGGTGCGAGCAGCCTGCTCGATGACATCGAGGCGGTGCTCGGCAGTGGCGAGCCGTCGCAGCCCCTGTCGCCGGCCGCACCCGGCTACTGACATCCAGGTGACTGACATACCAGGCGACTGAGACACCAAGGCTGCCGACCCACCACCTGACCGCCACAACCCGCTACCGACCACGACGGCACCATGCGCCCCCAGGACATCATCCGCACGAAACGCGACGGCCAGGCGCTGGCGGCAGGGGCGATCGACGCCTTCGTGACCGGCCTGGTCGACGCCTCCTGGAGCGAGGCGCAGGCCGCCGCGATGGCGATGGCAATCTTCTGCCACGGCCTGTCGAATGACGAGACCCGCCTGCTGACGGCTGCCATGACGCGCTCCGGCGAGCTGCTCGACTGGGCCGGCGCGTGCCTCGACGGCCCGGTCCTCGACAAGCACTCGACCGGCGGCGTCGGCGACAAGGTCAGCCTGGCGCTGGCGCCGATCGTCGCAGCCTGCGGCGGCTTCGTGCCCATGATCTCCGGCCGCGGCCTGGCCCACAGCGGCGGCACGCTCGACAAGCTCGAGAGCATCCCCGGGTACCGGACGGCCGTCGACAGCGCCACCCTGCGTGCGACCCTTCATCGCGCCGGCTGCGCGATCGTCGGCGCCACCGCGAGCATCGCGCCCGCCGACCGCCGGCTCTACGCCATTCGCGACCTCACCGCCACCGTCGACTCCCTGCCGCTGATCACCGCCAGCATCCTGTCGAAGAAGCTCGCGGCCGGCCTGGCCGGCCTGGTGTTGGACGTGAAGACGGGCAACGGCGCCTTCGCCGCGACCCGGCCCGAAGCCGATGCGCTCGCCCGGTCGCTGGTCCGCGTGGCGGTCGGCGCCGGCCTGCCGACCCGCGCCTGGGTGACCGACATGAACCAGGTCCTGGGCCGTAGTTGCGGCAATTCGCTCGAGGTGCTGGAGGCGGTCGACCTGCTCACCGGCCGGCGGCGCGAAGCGCGGCTGCTCGAGGTGACGCGGGCCTTGAGCGCCGAGCTGCTGCTGATCGGCGGCCTGGCCGTCGACGTCGGCGATGCACTGGCGCGGGTCGACCGGGTGCTCGCCGACGGCACCGCGCTGGATCGGTTCGCGCGCATGGTCGCGGCGCTCGGCGGCCCGGCGGATTTCGTCGAGCGGCGCCTGGTGCACCTGGAGGAGGCGCCGTCGCAGCTCGCGGTGCTGGCGCCGCGCAAGGGCTGGATCGTCGCCATGGCGACCCGCGAGATCGGCCTGCTGGTCGGCGATCTCGGGGGCGGGCGCTCCAGGGCCGAGGACCGGATCGACCCGCGTGTCGGCATCAGCGAGATCGCGCCGATCGGCAGGGCGGTGGCGGCCGGCGACCTGCTGGCGATCGTCCACGCAGCCGATGCAGCGGCTGCGGCGGAGGCGCGCCGCCGCTTCGCGGCCCTGATCACGATCGCTGAAGAGCCGCCGCGCCTGGCGCCGGTGTTGATCGACCGGCTGACGGGTTGACCGCCGAAGCCGAACGACGTGGCGAAGCCGGCCCGCACGTCGCCCACCTTGCCCCGACCCGCCACCCACGACCCGCACACCGATGAAGATCCTGTTCGACACCGATCCCGGCATCGACGACGCGATGGCGCTGCTGATGCTCGCCCGCGACCCGCGCGCCGAGCTGATCGGCATCAGCACCGTGTTCGGCAACGCGTCGATCGACACCACCACCGGCAACGCCCTGGCACTGTGCGAGCGCTTCGAGATCGATGTGCCGGTGGCGCGCGGTGCCGAGCGAGCCCTGCAGCTGCCGTCGCGGGGCTTCCCGACGATGGTCCATGGCAGGGACGGCCTCGGGGAAGTGGGCCTCGCCGCCGCAACGGTTCGCCGCGAAGAATCGACCGCCGCCGCCGCGTTCATCGTCGACACGGCGCACCGCCACGCCGGCGAACTGACGATCGTCGCGGTCGGCCCGCTCACCAATCTCGCGCTCGCGCTGCGCCACGATCCGACGCTCGTCGACCGTGTCCGCCAGGTGGTGGTGATGGGTGGCGCCTTCGGCACCCACGGCCACGGCGGCAACGTCTCGCCGGTCGCGGAGGCCAATATTGCCAGCGACCCCCATGCCGCCGACATCGTCTTCACCGCCCGCTGGCCGGTCACGATCGTCGGCCTGGACGTAACCCACGAGGTGCTGATGTCGACCGACTACCTCGACGCGCTCGGCCGTGACGGTGGCGAGGAGGGCGCCTTCATCCGCGCCATCACCCGCTTCTACGAGAAGTTCTATCACCCGCGAACCGGCGGCGGCATCTATTCGCACCACGCCAGCGCGGTGGCCTGTGCGCTCGACCCGACGCCTTTCGAGCGTCGCCCCGGTGCGGTCCGCGTGGTGACGGACGGCATCGCCGCCGGCCAGGCGATCCAGGCCGTCACCGGCCGGCCGTATCCCGCCAGCGACTGGGACGGCTGCCCGGCGCAATCGGTCTGCATCGGTGTCGACGCAGGCCGGGTGCTGCGCGAGTTCCGGGCGGTTTTCGTCCGATCAGGTGGCGGATGAGCGGCGAGGCGAAAGCGGGTCGCTTCACCACCCACGAAAGACGTCCCGCAACGCCCTGCACATGATGATCCTCTCTCCGTTTAGCCGGTGCCTGGCGTTGGCGTTGATCGCCTGGGCCAGCCTGTTCGCGAGCTTTCCGGCCGACGCCGCGAAGGGCACCGTGCCGCTCCGCCTGATCGCCATCAACGACTTCCACGGCAACCTGGAGTCGACCGGTCTGACGCTGGAGTTCGTCGACCCGCGCGCGGCTGCGGACGCCAAACCGCTCAAGGTGCCCCTGGGCGGAGCCGCCGCCAATGCCGGTCTGGTGCAGACACTGCGCGCCGGCGCGCCGCACAGCCTCATGCTGTCGGCGGGCGACCTGATCGGCGCTTCGCCGCTCGTCTCGACGCTGTTTCGACACGAGTCGACGATCGAGGTGATGAACGCCATCGGCCTCGAGCTCGATGCGGTCGGCAACCACGAGTTCGACGCCGGCATCGGCGAGTTGAAGCGGATCGGCGCCGGCGGCTGCGCGGCCGACACAGCCGATTCGGTACGGGTGTCGTGCCGCCTCGACGCTTATCGGGGTGCCCGGTTTTCGCTGCTGTCGGCCAATGTGCTCGGCAGCGACGGCCGGCCGGTGCTCGCGCCCTACGTCATCAAGCGCTACGGCGGCGTGCCGGTCGGCATCATCGGCGCGGTGACGAAGACGGCGCCGAGCATCGTCTCGCCGTCGGGCATCGTCGGCCTGCAGTTCATCGACGAAGCCGACGGCGTGAACCGTGCCGCCCGCGAACTGCGCGCCAAGGGTGTGCGGGCGATCGTCGCCGTCTTCCACGAAGGCGGCGAACTCGGCACGTCGGCCCGGCGCGGCGACTGGAACGACACGAGCTGCCCGGACCGCCACGGCCCGATCTTCGACATCGCCGCGCGGCTGGTGGCCGAGATCAGCGTCGTCTTCTCCGCCCACACCCACCAGGGCTACCGCTGCCTGATCGGCGGCCGGACGATCGTCTCAGGCACCTCGTACGGCCGCGGCCTGTCGGTCGTCGACGTCGTGCTCGACCGCCGCACCGGCCGGATATTGCCGTCGCGCACCCGCAGCATCAACCTGCCCGTCGTCAACGACATGACGATCCCGGAGCAGCGTGAGATGCTGGCCGGCGAGTTGCCGGCGCCGTATGCCGACATCCTGCGGCGGACGCGCGCCGACCCGGCGATCGCCCGGATGGTCGCCCGATATGCCGCCGTCGTCGCGCCGACCGTCGAACGCCCGGTCGGCACCATCGGCGGCAGTTTCACCCGCAGCCGCGATGTCGACAGCCCGGCGGGCCGTCTGATCGCCGATGCCCAGCTGGAGGCGACCCGGGCGCCGGAACGGGGCGGCGCCCGCATCGCCTTCATGAACCCGGGCGGCATCCGCGCCGACCTGGCGTGCCGTGGCGGCGCCGAGCCGCCGTGCGCCGCGACCTTCGGTCAGGTGTTTTCGATGCAGCCGTTCGGCAACGACCTGAAGGTGATGAGCCTGACCGGCGCGCAACTCAAGGCACTGCTCGAGGCGCAGCAGAAGGGTGAGGAGGCGACCATCCTGCAGCCGTCCGCCGGCTTCACCTACACCTGGCGGTCGAATCCGCCGCCCGGCGAGCCGCACGCCCGCGACATCCGCCTCGAGGGCGAGCCGATCGTCGACGACCAGGCGTATCGGGTCACCGTGAACAGCTTCCTGGCCGAAGGCGGCGACGGCTTCCTCACGCTTGTGCAGGGCACGGACCGGGTCGGCGGGGGAGGCGACGTCGAGGCGATGCTCGCCTACCTCAAGCCGCCCGCCATGCGCACGCCGATCGCCGAACCGCGGGTGACGCGCCTGCCCTGAGGCGGCTGCGACGGCTCACGTCGGGTGGCGCGGACGCCATCGCGGCCGTCGATCACCCCCGCGCGGTGCTCAGACGCTCTCGTGCCGGCCCGCCGCAGCCGATTCCGACGCATTGAGCAGCTTGTCGGTATAGGCGATCGCGATCGCCGATGCGAGAAAGGCGAGGTGGATCACCGTCTGCGACAACAACACCTTCTCGCTGTAATTGGCGGCGTTGATGAAGGTGCGCAGCAGGTGGATGGAGCTGATGCCGATGATCGCGGTGCCGAGCTTGACCTTCAGCACCGACGCATTGACATGGCTCAGCCGCTCGGGCTCGTCCGGGTGGCCCTCCGGGTGCATCCGGCTGAGGAAGGTCTCGTAGCCGCCGAC
>CAXTDH010000079.1:0-9310 GCA_964242405.1 uncultured Rhizobacter sp.
AAGGTCGCGATGCCGACGCCGGCGGTGTCGATCAGGGCGCCGATCTGCATCTGCACCAGGTCGCGCTCCTCCTCGACACTGCGGTCCTCGACCACCGCCATGTACCTGCGCCGCCCGCCGGCCGTCACGTAGCAGCGGACGATCGATCGCAGCGCCCGGGTTTCCGCGCCCGGCCGCGGCACACGGCTCTGCCCATGGGCGACATCGGCGTCGGGTTGCAGTTGCTGCAGGGCCGTCGGATCGCTCCAGAGCAGCAATTCCGAGAACGGGGCGGGCGCCTCCGCGAGCGACATCGGCAGCGGCTCGCCGGCGGCGCCGACCAGCGACTGGAACGCCCGGTTGGCCTGCAGCAGCAGACCGCGGTCGTCGAAGATCACCATGCCGACGGGGCTGAGGTCGAACCAGTCGTCGAGTTCGCGCACCGACCGGTCGGCCTGCTCGCGCGCCGCGTGTTCGGCCGTCGCATCCTGCAGCACCGAAAGTTGCAGCGTCAGGCCGTCTTCGCCGACCAGGATCCGCCGTGCCACCCGGTAGCGGCGCTCGCGGCCGCTCGCGTCGATGAGGCGGGCATCGACCAGCTCCGGCTCGCCCAGGCGACCGAGCGTCTGGGTGAGCCGCTGGCGGCGGCTGTCGATCGCCGGCCAGTCCTCCGGCGGCCGAAGCTCACGGGCGTCGCGGCCGATCAGGTGCTCGCGGCTGTAGCCGCTGAATTCGACGAACGCCCGGTTGACATCGATGAAGCGGAAGTCCGCGCCCTGGATCGACGTCGGAAACGGCGAACTCCAGAAGATGCCGATCGTCTCGCGCAACGCCGCCGGGCTCAGCGCCTGGGGCGGTGGCGCCGGCCGCCGCGAACCCTCGGCGTCGGGGTGCACGGTCGCCGGCAAGGCGGGCCCGGAGGCAGGCAGATACGGCGCCAGCCGCAGCGCGCCGTGCCGGTCGTCGAGCCGGCGCCACGACAGCTGCAGGCGGCGGCCGCTGCCGAGTTCGATCTCGAGCGACGGCACCGCGGCATCGCCGGCGGCGACGGCCTGGCGCAGCCATGCCACCGCCTCGGCGCCGAGCAGCGGCTGCAGCTGAGCGACCGGCATGCCCGACTCGCAGGGCAGCAGCCGCAGAGCGGCCGTGTTCGCGAGCACGACGCCGGCTGCGTTGTCGAAGACGACGACCGCGTCGCTCAGCAAGTCGAAGAAATCCCGCCAGTGCATCGACTTCGCCCAGCCGGGTGGCGGCGACGAGCCGGCCCCGACGGCACCGTGAGACGCGGGCCAGGCGGGGTTAGCCGAAGAAGCGGCGATGGCGGGCGAGCCGATGGTGGTCGACGCCATGTTCAAGTCCGACCGGCTTCGCGCGTCACTCGAGTGCGCTCGCCGCGAGCAGCGCGCGCAACTGGGCGCGGTTGATCTCGCCGACGCCCATCATCAGCCGATCGGCGGCGTCGCGCAGGTCGAACAGTGACTCGCCCTCGGCCGGCCGAACCACCTCGAGGTAGGGCTGGACAGGTCCGGCGCCGTCGACCAGCGCGTGGCGAACCCGCTCGGGCACCGGGATGGACGCGAGCAGTCGCGGGAACGGCTGGTGGAACATCCGGTCGAGCAGCGAGAACACGCCGCAGATGAAGAGCTCGCCGCGCATTTCCTCGTCGCCGCCTTCACGGGCCAGCTCTTCCATCAGCAGGCCGCGGCGCACGGCGGCGAACATCACCGGCTTCAGGTTCACATCCTTGCTGGCCGTGGCGAGCAGCAAGGCCAGCCAGCGTTTCAGGCGCTGGTAACCGAGCAGCATGATCGCGTGCCGGAACGAGCTCACCTCGACCCGCAGGCCGAAGGCCGGCGAGTTGATGTAGCGCAGCAGCTTGAAGGCGAGCGGCGGGTCGCGCTTGAGGGTCGCCTCGAGTTTTTCGATCGGCTCTTCCCGGTCGACCCGGTGGATCAGCTCGACGATGACCTGCAGGCCGGGTGCAGCGACACCGCCGCTGCGCCCCGACCTCGGCGAAGTGCCGGCCGCTGCCTCGCCGACCGCGTCGTCGATCGGCCAGCCGAGCACCGCATGGGCACCCCGGGCGAAGGCGGCTTCCATTTCGAAGAGCGTGCGCACACCCGACTGCAGGTGCTCCATCTCGCGAGCGACGCCCTTGGGCAAACCCGCTGGCTCAGCCGGCTCGGCGAGGCGGCGATCGTCGGCCAGGTCGATGATGGAGTAGCGGAAGCACGGCAGGATGTCGCGCGGCAACTCACGCAACGGCCTGCCCTTCAGGAGCAGCGTGCTGTGGCTCGCATGGAGCCGCTTGATGGCGTCGGCGTGCTGCGGGTCGACCGCCATGAAGGACGGAATCTCGACCATCAGGTTGTCGGCCAGGCGGACGCGCATCGCATCCTGCAGCAGGCTTTCGCTGGCGATGTTGAGCGAGACCCGGCCACCCGTGATCGGCCAGACGCCGGCCACGGCCTCGAGCAGCTGAACAGCGTCGAGCGCGGCATCGGGCCGCAGCGGGATGACGGTCAGGCGCGTCGCGGTGACGGCCCGTGCCCGGTCGATGAACGGCGAGTAGCCGAGCGCGATCTGGTTCAGGATCGACGTGTCGGCCATCGCCGTTCAGGACGACAGGTAGTTGAACAGCGACAGCTTCTGCACCATGGTGTAGGCCTTCAGCGCCGCATCGTAGCCGGTCTGCTGGTTCGTGAAATCCGAGATGGCCTGGGTCATGTCGAGATCCTGGGCGTTCGAGCGTTGCGTCTGGACGCTCAGCTTCTGCGTCGTCAGGCGGTCGGTCACGTCGCTGGTGCGGTTCATCTCGGCGCCGAAGGCGCTGCGGCTGGCGATCACCGAGCCGAGCACGGTGTTGATGCGGGTCAGGTCGCGGGCGTTGCCCTGGGCGACCTGGGCGCTGCTGCGGCCCGGCGTCTTGAGCGCCGCGATCGCCTGGTCGAGGGCATCGAAGACGCTCAGGCTGGAGGTCGACGGCGCCAGGGTGAAGGAATCGCCCGGCGCCGGGCTGCCGCTGATGTTGGCCGACATGCCGTCGATCCGCACGGCCGCACCCGGCGCGAAGGTGACCCCGCTCTGCGCCGTCGGGTTGCCGTCCTCGAAGACCGAGTAGGTGGTCAGCGCACCGCTGACGTCGAAGTCGATGCGGTAGGTCGACCCGGTCAGCGCCGACGGATCGGTGACGCTGCCGCTGTCGATCCAGCCGGTGCCGAGGTTGGCCGCGGTGGCCGACGCTTCGAAGACGCCGTTGCCGGTGCGGCTCTGCATCCAGGCCGGTGCGCCGGTCGTCGCCAGGGCGAGCGCGTCGGTCGAGGCCGATTGCTGCGAGCCGTCGGTGCCGCGGTACTGGACGCCGGCGGTGGTGTCGACGAACGGCTGCTGCGTGCCGCCCTGGCCGCCGAACAGGTGGTTGCCGGCGCTGTCGACGGTGTTGGCGACGGCCAGCAGCTGCGAGCGCAGGCCGGCGAGCGTGGTCGCGACGCCGGCGCGATCGGTGTCGGTGTAGGTCGCGTTGCCGGCCTGGACCAGCGCCTCGCGGGCGGACTGCAGCAGGCCGGTCGCGTCGCCCATCGCGCTCTCGCTCAGCGTCATCGCATCCTTGCTGGCGTCGACGGCCCGCTGAGATGCGGCGTTGCGGTTTTCCGCTGCCAGCGCGCGCTCGGTGCGGGCCGCAGCGGCCGGGTCGTCGCTGGCGAGGTTGACGCGCTTGCCGGTCGTCATCTGCTGCTCGGTGGCGCTCATCGCCGATTGCCTATTCATGAGGGCCTGGAGCGAGGTGTCGTAGGCGTTGGCGGTGCTGATGCGCATGTCGTCGCTCTCATGAGGATGCGCCACGGCGACGGATGGGTCACCGGGCGTCACGGTTGTTCAGATTGCAGGATGCGCAGGCGCTCAGCCCGAGGCCATCTGCAGCATGCTTTGAAAGATCGTCTGCGCGACCTGCAGGATCTTCGCCGCCGCCTGGTAGCTCTGCTGGTACTGGATCAGCTTGGCGGCTTCTTCGTCGAGGTTGACGCCGGCGCCGTTCGATTTGGCGGTGGCGGCTTCGGTCGCGGCGGCGCCCGAGATGCCGGCCGACGTCTTCACCGACTGCACCCGCACGCCGATGTTGGCCAGAGCGCCCGCGTAGGCATCGGTGATGTCCGCACCCGGCGATCCATTGCCGACGCCGACGATCGCCCGCCCGGCCATGTTCGCGAGTGCCACCGCATTGCCGTTGTTGGCCGCGACCGCGACCGTCGGCGCCACGGTCAGGCGGTCACCCGACCGCGGCACGCCGTTCAGGTTCAGCTCGAAGCCGTTGAGCGCGATCGGCGCGCCTGGAACCCAGGTGCCGCTGCCGGTGGCGACGCTGCTGCCGCCGGCATCGTCGAGCGACCAGTCGTAGTCACCGCTCGCCGAGTTGAACTGGATGACGGCGGTCAGGCTGCGGTCGTAGGCCGGGTCGACCGCCGTCAGCGAGGCGATGCCCGCCGTGCCGGTGTTGTCGACGCCGGTGCTGCCGGCAAAAGGCGAAGCCGCCGCGATGCCGTCCGTCCGGCTGAGCACGCTCTGCATGTTTGAGGCGGCGGTCGCGACCGGCTGCAGCAGGAAGCGGTCGCCGGGGCTGGCGGTGCCGCTCGCAAGCTGGATGGTCATGCCGTCGACCGCGATGCCGCTGGCCAGGTCGGCCGGGGCGAACGGGCTGCCGGTGACCGCTTTCTGATCCGACAGCCGGGTCACCGAATACTGGCTGCCGTCGAAGGTCATCAGGTAGTCGCTCGCCTCGACGGCCGCGGCCTGGGCGATGGTGACGCCGACCTGCGCATCGCCGCTGTTGGTCGCGGCCGGCAGCACCCTTGCCGTGCCGACCGAGAACACCGGCACGCCGGCGCCCGCCGGCCGGCCGAGGTCCAGGCCGAGCGACTGCTGGGTGTTGACCGCGCCGCTGATGGCCGTCGCCATCTGCCCGAGCAGGTTGCGCGCGGTGGTGAGGTCGTCGTTCTGGAAGCGCAGAAGGCCGGCGATCGAGCCGCCTGAGAGGCTCGTCGGCGGGATGATCTGCGTCTTCGCGCCGCTCGTCAGGCCGAGCTGCACGCGGCTCGGGTCGAAGCTGTCGGCCACCGCCTTCAGGGTGCTGACGTTGCTGCCGAGCACCAGGCTCTGGCCGCCACCGACGAACAGGCCGATGCTGCCGTCGTCGGCCTCGATGGTCGTGATGTTGACGGCCTGGCCGATCTGCGTGATCAGCTGGTCGCGCTGGTCGAGCAGCTGGTTCGGCTCGGCGCCGGTGCCCTGCAGCGAGGCGATCTGCTGGTTGAGCTTGGCGACCTGGACGACGGCGGCATTGACGTTGGCGACGGTCGCGTCGACATCCTGGCTGACGCTCATCTGCAGGGTGGTCAGTTGCGACCCTGCGGCCGCGAATCGCGACGCCAGCTCCTGCGCCCGGCTCAGGACCACCTGCCGCGCGGATGAATCCGACGGGTTGTTGGCGACATCGACGAACGCGTTGAGGAACTGCCCGGCCGCACTGCCGACGCCGCTTTCGCCGATCGGGAAGACGCTTTCGAGCTGGCTCAGCTTGGTCTGCCGGGCGGCGTCGGCGGCCGATGTCGAGGTGGTGGCGAGCGCCTGGCTGGTGAGGAACTTGTCGTACGACCGGGTGACCGTCGTGACGGTGACGCCCGAGCCGACGAAACCGGAGCCGGTGTACTGGCTGGGCGCGTCGGCGAGCTGCGCCTGCTGGCGCGAATAGCCCTTGGTGTTGGCGTTGGCGATGTTGTTGCTCGCCGTCTGCAGGGCGGCATAGCTCGCGGACATCGCCGTCTGGCCGATGGAGGTCAGGCTCATGCTGGCGGGCGCCTGTCGGTCGACACGCCAGTCATCGGGGTCATCGGGGTCATGGGCATCATGCGCCTCATGCCATGTTCTCGTTCGCCCGGGCGGTCACGGCGCGCTGCAGGCGCAGGCTGGTGTTGATGACCCGGGTGAGCTTGTCCGCATAGGCCGGGTCGGTCGCGTAGCCGGCCCGCTGCAGGCCCTTGGCGAAGGTTTCGGGCGTGCTGCTCGAGGCGACGACGCCGGCATAGCGCGGGTTGTTCTTCATCATCGCCGCATAGTCCTTGAACGAATCCTCGTAGCTGTCGTAGGCCCGAAACTTCGCGATCACCTTGCGCGGCTCGCCGTCGACGACCTCGGTGGTCGTGACGTTGGCGACCTTGCCCTTCCAGCCGGCGCCGGCCTTCATGCCGAACAGGTTGAAGGAGGTGCTGCCGTCGGCGTTGCGAATTTCGTGCTTGCCCCAGCCCGACTCGTGCGCCGCCTGGGCGACCATGAAAGTGGCCGGGATGCCGGTCGCGGCCTCGGCGGCGCGGGCGGACGTCTGGTGGACCGTCAGGAACTCGTCGCGGCTCAGTTTGAGCGGTTTCATGACGCCGCTGCCGGTCGGAGCGCCGGCCGCGCCCGCCGGCGCGATCGAAGTCGCTCGGCCGCGCAGCAAGCTGCTGGCACTCGAAGCCGCGTCTGAACTCGAAAGCACGCCGGTGCCGGCTGCAGCGCCCGCACCGCCATCCGTGCCCGGCGTGCCCATCTGCTGCGCGAGCTGCCGGGCGATCAGGTCGCTCAACCCTCCCCTCAACCCGGTCATCTGGTTCGCATACTGGCCGTCGAGCATCTCGCTGCCCATCCGGGTGCCGGCGTTCTCCAGTATGCCGGAGGAGGTGCTGGCCTCGCGCATGCTCTTCATCACCTGCTGCATGAAGATCGCCTCGAACTGCTTGGCGGCCGACTGCAGCGCCGCTTTCGGGTCGGCGCCCGCCCGGGCGCGGAGCGCGCTGCCGGTCGGGTCACGGAAGGCGTCGGTCGCGGCGCTGCTGCTGCTGTCGAGTGCGGGTTGAATCATCTAGTCCACCTCGATTTCGGCGTTCAGCGCGCCGGCGCTTTTCATCGCCTGCAGGATCGCCAGCAGGTCTTGCGGCGTGGCGCCCAGCGAGTTGAGCGCCTTGGCGACCTCCGTCAGCCGGGCGCCCGCGGGCAGCTGGATGAGCGAGCCCGGCTCCTGCTTGACGGTGATTTCCGCCCGCTCCTTCGAAACCGTGCTGCCGCCGCTCGAGAACGCATTGGGCTGGCTGACCACCGGGATGGCATTGATGGTGACCGACAGGTTGCCGTGGGCCACGGCGCACGGGTTCAAGGTCACGTTCTGGTTGACGACCAGCGAGCCGGTGCGGGCGTTGATGACGATCCGCGCCGAGGCCGCGGCGAGCTCCACCGGCAGGTTCTCGATGTCGTCCATGAACGAGACGCGGCCGTCGGTCGTCTCCGGCACCTTGACCCTCACCACTCGGCCGTCGAGCGCCTGGGCGGTGCCGGCGCCCATCTTGGCGTTGACCGCCCGGGCGACTTCGCGGGCGGTGTTGAAGTCGCTCGCTTTCAGGTCGAGCCGCAGGAAGCCGCCTTCGCCGAGCGCCGTCGCGACGGCCCGTTCGACGTTGGCGCCGTCCGGAATGCGGCCGGCCGCCAGGCTGTTGATCTGCACCTTCGAGCCGGCTGCGGATGCGCCGGCGCCACCGACGATCAGGTTGCCCTGCGCCAGGGCGTAGATCTGGCCATCGGCACCCTTGAGCGGCGTGGCGATCAGCGTGCCGCCGCGCAGCGACTTGGCCGTGCCCATCGACGCGACCACCACATCGATGCGCTGCCCCGGCTGGGCGAAGGCCGGCAGCTCGGCAGTGACCGTGACCGCCGCGACGTTCTTCAGCTGCATGTTGGTGCCGGGCGGCACGGTGATGCCCATCTGCTGCAGCATCGCGGTGAGCGTCTGCACGGTGAAGGGCGTCGAGGTGGTCTGGTCACCGGTGCCGTCGAGGCCGACCACCAGGCCGAAGCCGTTCAGCTGGTTGCTGCGCACGCCCTGGACGGTCGCGACTTCCTTCAGGCGCACGGCGCCCTGCGAGGGTGCCGGCCACCAGAGCGCCGCCGAGGCGATCACCGCGGCGATGAACACCAGCTGCCGCAGCCGCTTTTCGATCGTTCGCTGGAGCTTGTTCATCGTGACCCCGGAGGCGTTGCGGATCGATTTTCGGCAGGGTTCAGATCGGCAGAACGTTCAAGAAGAAGCGGCCGAGCCAGCCTATTCCCTGGGCATCGGCCTGCTGGCCGCGGCCACGCTGTTCGATGCGGACGTTGGCGATCGACGCCGAGGCAACGCTGTTGCCGGTCTGGATCGCCCGCGGGTCGACCTGGCCGGAGAAGCGCAGCACATCGACGTTGTGGTTGACGCCGATCTGCTTCTCGCCGGCGATCATCAGGTGGCCGTTCGGCAGCACCTCGGTGACGGTGGCGGTGATGATGCCGGCGAAGTCGTTGCTGTTGAGCGTGCTGCCCTTGCCGGCGAAGGTGTTGCCCGAGGTGGCGCCCACGCTCGCTCGGCCGGCGAGGAAGGAGTTCGCGCTGATGCCGGGGATGGCGGTCACGCCGCCGGCCAGGCTGCCGCTCTTGTCGACCGAGCTGGTGCTGGTCTGCGTCGCCGAGATCTTCTCGACGATCTGCACCGTGATCGTGTCGCCGATCAACCGCGCCCGGTAGTCCTCGAACAACGGCCGGTACTGGCCCGACTGGAAGATCGAGCCGTTGGCGGGCGGCGCCGCGGCGAGCAGGGCCGGGCGGGCGGAGGTCGGCTGGGTGATGTCGACCGGCGGGCGCTTGTTGAGGTTCTCGCTCACGATCTCGCAGCCGGCGAAGCTCGTGGCTGCGACCACGCAGCAGAACATACGGGCGGCGCTGCGGCGGCGCGTCCGCAAGACGCTCACTGAGCGGCTCATCGCAGCCCCCTCACAGCTGCGCCAGCCTGGCCAGCATGTCGTCGGAGGTCTTGATCGCCTTCGAGTTGAGCTCGTAGGCCCGCTGCGTCTGGATCATGCCGACCAGTTCCTCGACGACATTGACGTTCGACGATTCGACGAAGCCCTGCTGCAGCGTACCCAGGCCGGTCAGCCCCGGCGTGCCGGAGGTGGCCGTGCCCGAGGCCGCGGTCTCGGCAAACACGTTCTGGCCCTTCGGGTCGAGGCCGGCCGGGTTCACGAAGTTGGCGAGCGACAATTTGCCGACCACCTGCGGCGCGGGCTGGGTGGGCAGGGTGGCGCTCACCGTCCCGTCGCTGCCGATCGTCACCGCGAGCGCCGTCGCGGGAATGGTGATGCCCGGCTGCACCGTCAGGCCGTTGTTGGTGACGATCGTGCCCTGGGCGTTGACCTGGAACGAGCCGTCGCGGGTGTAGCCGGTGGTGCCGTCCGGCATATGAAGCTGGAAGAAGCCATTACAGTTCACGGCGACATCGAGC